>JAAYQE010000050.1 GCA_012519455.1 Syntrophomonadaceae bacterium | reverse complement strand
GTTTACGATGAGGATGGAGCATATCTGGGACAAATTAAAGAAGTACTCCGGACTGGAAGTAATGATGTTTACCAGATAATCAATGAGGATAATAAGGAATTACTAGTCCCAGCACTACGGGAGGTAGTAAAAGATATTGATCTGGAAAACCAAAGGGTAATTATTTGCCCTTTACCCGGATTGCTGGATCTTTGAGGCGAGGTCAAGGTGCAGTTTGATATTTTAACTCTATTCCCGGAAATGTTTTACGGGGTGTTAAATTCAAGTATTCTTAAACGTGCCCAGGAAAAGGGGTTGCTATCGGTCAATCTGGTGAATATTCGAGATTATTCTACGGACCGGCATCGTTGTGTTGACGATTATCCTTTCGGGGGTGGCCCGGGAATGGTTCTCTGTGCGGAACCGGTAGTGACGGCGGTTGAGAATACCTTGGGGCAATCTTTTGGCGATCAAGTATCGAGCTTACCCGAAGGGACCCGATTAATTCTTCTTTCACCGCAAGGACCACCTTTTCAACAAGAGAAAGCCTTTGAATTGGCTCGCTGTTCTCGGTTAGTTTTAATCTGTGGACATTACGAAGGAATGGATGAAAGGGTTCGTTTGTTACTTAAACCAGAAGAAGTATCTATCGGAGACTATATTTTGACCGGTGGTGAAATACCCGCAATGGTCGTGCTGGACGCTGTAACCCGGTTGATACCAGGGGTGCTGGGTGAATCAGAAGGTGGGAGTGAAGAATCATTTTATTCTGGCCTTTTGGAATTTCCGCAGTATACCAGACCGCGAGTTTTTCGAGACTTGGAGGTACCGGAAGTGCTGATTTCCGGGGATCACGGTCGAATAAATGAATGGAGAAGAAAGCAATCTTTATTACGTACCTGGGAACGAAGAAAAGACTTGCTTGAAAAAGCAGATTTATCGGCTGCGGATCAACAACGATTAAATGAAGCTTTACGTAAGTAGATGAAATGGGGCGGGTAGGTAGTGATTAGTGAATCAAAGGTTATGACAGAAGCAACAACCGATCCTTCAGGTTCTCGTATTTTTATAGCTTTGGTTCACTACCCGGTATATAATCGGAATTTACAGGTTATATCTACCTCGATAACCAATTTAGATCTACATGATATTGCACGGGTAGCTACTACTTACGGTATTGAACGTTATTATGTGGTACATCCTCTGGAGGTGCAGCAGCAACTAACGAGAGAAATAATAGGTTACTGGCAGGAAGGGTTTGGAGCGCAGTATAATGCTGATCGTCGCCAAGCTTTTGAGTGCCTGAAGTTAGTCTCCTCTTTAGAAGAAGCGGTAGGGGCCATAACCGAAGATTATGGGCATAAACCGCTTACTATCGCTACCGATGCTCGGATCTATGCTAATTCAATCAGTTATCGAGCGTTGCATCAGCAAATACAGGAAACGAACAGTAATTATTTGTTGGTTTTTGGTACTGGTTGGGGCTTAGAGGGTAGCCTTGTAGAGAACGCGGATTATGTCTTAGAACCAGTTTACGGTAGAGGTGACTATAATCATCTTTCAGTGCGTAGTGCCGTAGCGATTATTGTTGATCGGTTGCTTGGTGATAATTGGTGGGATGATCATTGTAATTGTTCTAAAATCATGGTATAATTTTTGAATAAGGGGCGCAAGTATATCTTGTGGCCGAGGAGAAAGGAGAAAAATATTCCGTGGATTTAATCCAGGCCATTGAGCAAGAGCAGATGCGCCGGGACCTACCTGATTTTCGACCGGGGGATACCGTAAAGGTCCATGTAAAGGTTAAAGAAGGAAACCGGGAAAGAATTCAGGTATTTGAAGGTGCGGTTATCCGGCGACGTGGTGGAGGGATGGGTTCGACCTTTACCGTTCGGAGAATATCCTATGGAGTGGCGGTGGAACGTACTTTTCCATTACATTCGCCGGCAATAGGTGATATTGAAGTCGTTCGAAGAGGTCGTGTAAGACGGGCTCGTCTCTATTATTTAAGAGATCGAGTTGGTAAGTCAGCCCGCATTAAAGAAAGAAGATAACAGGACAACAAGGGACTGGCGTAAGTTACAGTCCCTTTTGGCTTTGGGGTGCTTTGGTTGGGCAAGGTAGGTGAGGTTGTTGGAAATCCAGTGGTATCCCGGCCACATGGTTAAAGCCAAAAAGATGATTAGACAGAATCTGGGTTTAGTAGATGTGGTTATAGAATTAGTTGATGCCCGTATTCCTTATAGTAGTCGTAACCCGGATATGCAAACTCTATTAAGTAGTAAACCGCGATTACTGGTCTTAAATAAGGATGACTTAGCGGATCCAGATAAAACGCAAGCCTGGTGTGCTTACTTTCGAGAACAAGGATCCCCGGCTATTGCCCTTAATTCCGTAGTGGGGAGGGGAATGGGACAGGTAATTACTATTGCTTCGGCCTTGGTCGAAGATAAAATGGAAATTATGCGTTCTCGAGGAAGACGGGATCGGTCCATCCGGGCAATGGTTGTAGGTATCCCTAATGTCGGTAAATCAGCTTTCATTAATAGTCTTATTAAACGTTCCGTAGCTCGAGTAGGAGATAAACCGGGGGTTACGCGAGGAAAGCAATGGATTCGTATCGGGGAAGATTTTGAATTATTAGATACGCCGGGAATTTTATGGCCTAAATTCGAAGATCCAGAGGTAGGATTTAAACTGGCCGTGACCGGGGCGGTCAGTGATCTGGTTTATGATTTAGAGGAAGTAGGCGTACGGTTAATCGAATTACTAACCCGGGTAGCTCCAGAGGCTTTGCGTAATCGCTACCGTATTGGTATTGAACCAGTAGCCAATAATGAAGTGGAAGCCTTTAATCTTTTGATTGAGATTGGTCGCCGGCGGGGTTTTCTCCAGCCCGGAAATAATGTAGATACAATTAAAGCCGCTTATATGATTATTCAAGAGTTTCGTGAAGGGAAAATTGGTCGTATTACTCTGGATGAGGTGCCGGCAACTAAGTCTGAGTAACATGACTGAGCCTTTATTTATATTTAAATATTTTATCTATATTTTTGAACCGGGGTAATTTTTGTCCCGGGTTTTTTTATCGATTATTGAAGAAAATTTCGGTGACCTTCGATCTATATTTATAGAAGGTTAAAATTTGGGGGTTTAAAGGGTGAAACGTAAAAATCGCATAGTTTGGCCGAATGATGCAGCGTGGCCCGTTAGAGAGGGGCAGAACGATTTAATCCTAGAGGAAAAAAAGCGTCTGCATCGGCTGTATGATAGTGAGAGAGATTTATGGTCCGTTGGTCGTAAGTTAATCGCCGGGGTTGACGAAGCTGGTCGCGGGCCTTTGGCCGGACCAGTGGTGGCTGCAGC
>JAAYQE010000049.1 GCA_012519455.1 Syntrophomonadaceae bacterium | reverse complement strand
TTCATGGCTAAATTTGTCGATTATTAAAAATAAAAAGAGGATTTTCTTGACCAGTGTAGAATATTCCTATCAACAAAATGATGCGGCAATCTTTATTCTTCGTATTTTTTAAATAAACGAAGCTTAACGTGCATGGGAGAAAGGAGCCAGAGCACAAATGCTTTTTCGATTACCCAAGCAACCCAATCGAATTATAATTAATGGGGAAGTTTGGATTGCACCTACGGCCGTAATTATTGGTGGAATAAAAATTGATAACCAATCCCGAATCGGTTATAATTCGGTTCTACGCGGAGACCTCAATCAAATTTCTATTGGTTGCCTTACCAGCATTGATGATGAGTGTTACATTGAAACCGGGATTAATTCGGGGGTCACGATTGGAAACGGGGTGAAAATTGGCTACAATGTAACCCTTAACTGTTGTTTGATCCAGGATGGCGTGTTTATTGGGGACGGGGCAATCGTCCAGAAAGGTGCTTGTATAGAAGAAGATAGTATTATTAAACCGGGTACCATCATTTACGAAGGGCAGCACATTCCTGCCCGGGCCATAGTAGAAGGTTCACCGGCTAGCGTAAGTAGATACTTGACTAACGAAGAAATATCACAGAAACAAAAATACTGGCACAATCTGGAGAACCGGTTATTAAATTATTACGAAGCCACCAAAAACAAAGATCAGGTTATGGCTCTGTAGGTTTACAAATACGGTTTATAAAAGATATATTTATAAAAGGTATAAATATAATTATACTGGTTATACGTTAAGGTAAACCTAAACCCCTTGAAAGTGTCAAAGGGGTTTTTCTATATCAAGAATTGAATTAAATTTCCGTACTTTAAACCTATTTATTTTAAGGAGGGAGCAAAAACTTATGAATAACTCTACCGCGGATAAGATTAAACTTTTCCGTCAAAAAGAAGCCAAAATTGAGGCAATGGGAGGTCCCCAAAAGATAGAAAAACAACACCAACAGGGTAAACTTACCGCGCGGGAAAGAATTAATTTATTATTCGATCCGGGCACCTTTCAGGAAACGGATAAATTTGTAACCCATCAATGTACCTATTTCGGAATGGATAAGGTAGAAATACCAGCGGATGGAGTAGTTACCGGTTACGGAGAGGTGCATGGACGGTTAGTTTATGTCTTTGCGCAGGACTTTACCTCTGTAGGCGGGGCCATGGGATTAGCCCAAGCCGAAAAAATCTGTAAAGTCATGGATATTGCAGCGCAAGTAGGCGCACCCGTAATCGGACTAAACGATTCTGGTGGCGCCCGTATCCAAGAAGGAATTAATTCCTTGAGCGGATACGGTAAAATGTTTCTCCGAAATATTCGTTACTCCGGGGTGATTCCGCAGATTACGGCCATCATGGGTCCTACCGCGGGAGGGGCAGTATATTCACCCGCAATGATGGACTTTATTTTTATGGTAAAAGGTGCGGGTCAGATGTTTATTACTGGTCCTGAAGTTATTAAAGCGGCTACCGGAGAAATTATCTCATCGGAAGAACTGGGGGGAGCATTAACCCATAATAAAATATCCGGTAACGCCCATTTTGTTTGTGATAACGACCAGGACTGTATCGAAAAAATCAAAACCCTTTTGTCTTACCTCCCTTCTAGCAATCGGGAAACCCCGCCCCGTCTAGAATCCCTGGATTCCCCGGAACGCATCGAAGATAAATTAAATACCATTGTTCCAGATTCAGCCCACCGCGTCTACCGTATGAAACAATTGATTCAATTAATCGTCGATAATAATGAAGTTTTTGAGGTCCAGTCCTTGTACGCGCCTAATATCATAACTTTATTTGCTCGGGTTAATGGTCGATCCATGGGGATTATTGCGAATGAACCTTCTTTTATGTCCGGGTGCCTCGATGTAAATGCCTCCGATAAAGCGGCGCGCTTTATTCGTTTTTGTGATGCCTTTAATATCCCTCTGCTTACTTTTACCGACACCCCAGGATTTTTGCCGGGTAAGACCCAGGAATTTACCGGTATTATCCGACACGGAGCTAAAATGCTTTTTGCCTACGGGGAAGCCACGGTCCCCAAAATCACCGTGATCATTCGTAAAGCCTACGGGGGGGCCTACATGGCTATGTGCGGTAAGGATCTAGCTGCAGACCAAGTTATTGCCTGGCCGACCGCCCAAATCGCGGTGATGGGAGCGCAAGGAGCCGCGAACATCATTCACCGTAAAGAAATTTTAGAGGCAACCGATCCGGAAACCACACGCCAAGAAAAAATCCAGGAATACGAAGTTTTGTTTAATAATCCTTATATCGCAGCCGGTCGGGGCTTAGTGGATATTGTCTGTGAACCAAAAAATACTCGGCCCGTATTAATTAAAGCCCTAGAAAGCCTAATTAATAAACAGGAATTGCTGCCCACGAAAAAACACTGCAATATTCCACTATAAGTTTAGTTACAAGCAAGCGGCGGAATAGCCATTCCGCCGCTTGCTTTATGATACCTATATTACGTATAATTAGCCTTCTCTTCTTTTTACTTCTTCTATCAGTACCGGCAGAATACTACGATAGTCAGCGACGATGCCATAATCTACCTGTTTAAAGATAGCTGCTTTAGGGTCTTGATTAATCGCTATCAGAGTACCTTTCCCTTTAATGCCAATCGTATGCATCATATCCCCGGAGATACCGATCCCGAGATATAATTCTGGACGAACGGTTTTCCCACTCTGTCCGATCATTAGGTCGTGTGAGGCCCAACCCTCATCAACGGCCGGTCGCGTAGCCCCCACCGCTGCACCTAAGACGTCAGCCAATTCCTCGAGTAATGACCAGCCTTCCGGACCGCTGATCCCGGCCCCACCAGCTACAATCCGCTTTGCGGCTTGTAAACCGGACTCTTTCGCCGGTTTTTGTTTTACCGAATGTAATTGTATGGCCGCTGTATTCTGGGGGAATCGAGGTTCTACCTTGACTACCTCGACTGGTTTTAACGCCTTTGCTTTATCTTCGTTTTCTGACGACCCTAAAGTTTCCAGCATTCCCGGTTTGACGGTAGCTACTTGGGGCCGATGGAAAGGCGTAACAATAGTCGCAAAAATGGTTCCGCCCAAACCAGGGACTATTTGTAGTAAATTGCCGTTTTCGTCAAGCTTTAAATCACAACAATCCGCCGCACAGCCAGTACCTAACCGAGCCGCTATGGCCGGAGCTAGGTCTCGTCCCAGGTAAGTAGCCCCAAATAGTATCATTTCAGGGCAACCATATTCCGAAACTAAATCGACGATAGTTTCCGTATAAACCAAGGGGTGATAGAAATTAAGCTCCGGATGTTGGCTTAAATAAACTCGATCTACTTTCCATTGCTTTAACGTCGCCGCCAGTTCCTCTACTTGATCACCACAAACTATCACGTTTAGTTCTCCGTTTAGTTGGTCCGCTATATTCCTAGCTGCAACCAATAATTCACCGGTTACGCTGGTCCACTGGCCGGCTTGATGTTCGGCAAAAACCCATACCTGTTTCAATTCGCCGCCCCCTTTCTTGACCAGCCGATCTTATCTAATAGTTGGTTGGCAATTTGTTGGGGACTATCTCCAGTTAAGATTTCGGCTTCCCGCGATGCATCAGGCGCAAAAAGATCGCGCGTTTGAGTAGGGGAGCCGTCTAAACCAATACCCTTTTGGTCTAACTTCAACGTATCTGCATTATAAACGGTAATCTTTTTATTGCGAGCCTCTACAATGCCCCATAAAGACAGCGGTCGTGCTTGATTTACCACGGATTCCACGGTAAGTACTACCGGTAACTGTACCAGTAACTCCCGCTGCTCCACTTCATCTTCCACGGTAACCAATAGATGTTTATCATCCACTCGCTTCAAATGACTCACCCGGGTTATCCAAGGAGTTCCTAATAAAACAGCCAGTTGGGCTCCTACCTGAGCCGTTCCGCCATCAAAGCTTTCCGCTCCACAGATTACCAAATCCCAATTTCCTTGGGCTTTGATCCCCGCAGCCAATACTCGTGCCGTAGCTAGGGTATCGCCTCCAGCAAAAATTAAATCAGAAAGTAAAATTGCCTCATCTGCACCTAAAGCTAGAGTTTCCAGCATTGTCAGTTCTCCTTCCGGTGGAGACATAGAAAACACCGTGACCTTTCCACCGTTGGCCTCTTTAAGTTTCACCCCGGCCTCCAGAGCATTCCGATCCATAGGGTTAATTACCAGAGGAATACCTTTTCGCACCAAAGTTTTAGTCGTTGGATTAATTTGTAATTGCGTGCTTTCCTTTGGATCCGGTACCGGTTTAACGCATATAGCAATCTGTAGTGGTTGCAAAATTTCACCGCCTTCCTTGAATTTACTTAAACTTAACTAAATCTAGGTAGAAACGACCGACCATAGATCTTACTATTTTAGTTTTAAGGCCTCTCGGGCTACGGTCAATTGCATAATATCACCGGTTCCCGCGGCTGCCCAAATCATCCGTGCATCCCGCAGGTAACGTTCAGTGTTATATTCTCTTACTACCCCATAACCACCCAAAATCTCTACCGCCAGGTCTGAGGCCTTGATTGCGGACTGCGTGGCCACGTATTTAGCCATAGCCACCTTTGGGGCTAATTCAGCATCTGGCATATTTTGGTCGGTTAACCATGCAGCCTTATAGACTAAAAGACGGCTAGTCTCTAACAGGTAAGCCATTTCAGCAATTTTAAACTGAACACCCTGCAAATAGGCAATCGGTCGACCATAAAGTACCCGCTCATTCGCAAACTTAACCGCTGCCTCCAAAGACGCTTGAATCGTTCCCAAAGCAGCGCAGGCCATCCCCATTCGTCCCATTCTGCCAATAGCGGTTAAAGCCACCGGTAAACCTCGGCCCACCCCGAGCAAGACGTTAGTATCCGGTACCCGACAATTTTTAAACACCACTTCTCCATTATCTAAACCGTGCATACCGGTTTTATTTTCCAAGCGGCCTTCTTTATAGCCTTCCATTGATTTATCTACAAAGAAGGTAGTGAATTCTCGTCGCTTACCCTCTTTGGTACAGGTGGTCACCCAGGTAGTATTGGCCGTTTTATTCAGGGTGATAAAGCATTTACGTCCGTTAATCACCCAGCTATCTCCATCTTGAACCGCTACCGTAGACATGGTGGTAGGGTCCGAACCACCACTGGCTTCGGTTATTGAGCCAGTAGCAATATATTTTCCCGTCGCCAATCCGGGCAAATATTTTTCCTTGCACGCGGGAGTAGCAAACTTTACCACCGGTAACAAGCCCAGACAATGTACCTGTAGGCCGGTACCTAAAGCGGCCGATATACGAGAAATCTCCTCCACCACTAGTACAGCTCCCAACGTACCCAGGTTAGTACCACCGTACTCTTGCGGAATTAAAACCCCCAGAAAGCCGACCTCACCCATTAACCGAAATAAATCATCCAGAATATATTGGCCTTCTTCCATTTCCTGAACTCTGGGCCGTACTACCTCTTCAGCAAACTCACGCGCCGCTTTTCTAATTAATTCCTGTTCAGGAGAAAATTGAAAATTCAAACTTCCCAACCTCCTAATTACTTGATGGAAGTAACTGTAGTAACAAATTGAAATTATTACTTACTGCTCCCACCTCCTAAGGGCACGTTGGCCTTCACTAAAATCCTTAATTCGTTCTATTGAAAATAGCCATCATCCTCTTTACAAAAGTGTAGGCCGTAAAGTTGAATCTTAAGACATATTACGCTATTAATCGTCAAATTCCTTCTTTACTCAACAATTAAATCCTACCAAAGCGGCAAAAACAAAGTGCTAATAAGCAAATAATAAACCGGGGTAAATATTATTTATTAATATTTACCCCGGTTTATTCCCATAATTATTATGCTTTCAACTCATTCCATACCACGGCAAAACGGTTTATCCCTTCCTCAATATTTTTGCGATTGGTAGCGTAACTGAGACGCAAGTAACCTTCTACCCCAAAAGCTACCCCGGGCACAACCGCAATTCGCCCATAGGTCAATAAGACCTTGGCTAGATCCGCCGCATCTTGAATTAATTCATCCCGGTAACGTTTACCAAAGGCTATGGAAACGTTAGGAAAAACATAAAATGCTCCCCCTGGTCGACGGCAAGTTATACCTTCCAGACCTTGCAGACGTTCCAGGATATATTCACGTCGAGTAGCAAAATGGGCTACCATTTCCTTTGCTGGTTCCTGCGAACCGCGCAAAGCTTCCAAGGCTCCCCACTGGGCGAATGAATTCGGGTTCGAGGCCGAATGACTCTGTAAATCAGCTACCGCCTGGGCTATGGGTACTGGTGCCGCTAAATACCCGATACGCCAGCCGGTCATTGCATAAGACTTAGAAACCCCATTAACCAGAATCACTAATTCTTTAAGCTCTGGGCTGAGAGTAGCCAAACTCACGTGTTTCTGACCATCGTAAAGTAATTTTTCATAAATTTCGTCGGATATCACGGGCAAACGGTATCGTACCAAAACCTCTCCTAAGGCTTCTAGTTCCCGACGTGTATAAACTGAACCGGTCGGATTACTGGGACTATTTAAAATTAACAATTTGGTACGCGGATTAATGTTTTTTTCTAGATCTGCCGGAGTAAGCTTAAAATCATTTTCCTCCCATGTCCTAATAACACACGGAACTCCGCCGGCCAATTTAATCATTTCAACATAGCTAACCCAATAAGGGGCAGGTACAATCACTTCCTCTCCCGGATTTACCATCACCTGAAACAGATTATACAGGGAATGCTTAGCGCCATTAGATACGACAATTTGCCCGGTACTATATTCTAGATCATTGTCTGTTTTTAATTTATCTACAATCGCTTGCTTTAAGTCTTCAATACCCGCCACCGATGTATATTTAGTAAAACCCTTATTCAAGGCCGCTATAGCTGCTTCTTTAATCGTTACCGGAGTATCAAAGTCCGGCTCTCCTACACCAAAACTAATGACGTGAATCCCCTCTCGGGTCATCTGCTTAGCACGAGCATCAATAGCCATCGTAGGTGAAGTACTAATCCCCCTAGCACGGTCTGCTAAACGTATTGTTGTTTCTGATTCCATAAATTCCAACCTCCTGCGTAATCCGATTCAGTCATAACCTGTTTGATATATTTTATTCGACAGAACTAACGTGGTTCCTACTTTAGGGTTGGAATCTAGCAAGTATACATGAAGATAAACAGAAAACGCGCTGCCTATTTACGGTAGATAACCTTAATACCAGCAACGCGCTTCCTGATTTTACCCAGTTTTCATATTTCATCCAAATGACTAGCATCTCCCCAAAAAACTACATCAATCTTGGAATTATCTATTTCAACCAAGGTAACACTGGTATTACGAGAAAAAAACTTACGTAGAAAACCAGTATCTTCCTTTAAAAAATGTAAAAGAAGCATAACGATTACGCCACCATGGGTTACCACCGCTACCGTCCCTTCTTGGTGACGCCTTTGAATCTCCCCCAAAGCGCTTAAGGCACGTTGCTGAACTTTCGCTAGACTTTCTCCTTCCGGCACCTGACAATGTTTAGGATCCTTTAACCACTGATCTCTTAAACCCGGGTATTTTTTATTTATTTCGTCTAGGGTTAACCCTTCCCATTGACCATAATTTATTTCTCGCAGAGCCGGTAGAACCGTTATGCACAACTTATGTTCCTGGGCAATATATTGTGCCGTAGCTAACGCTCGGGATAAATCACTGGAATATACCGCATCTAGCGCCTCTTTTTTTAGTCGCTGGGCTACTAACCTAGACTGTTTTTCTCCGATTTCATTAAGGGGAATATCGGTATGACCTTGATAGCGATAATCTTTATTCCATTTAGTTTCCCCATGTCTGATCAAGAAAATACGTAACATTAAATCCCAACCCTACTTCAATTCATATGTTCCGCTCTTTTGATAAACTTTAATACTCTATTCCTATACGGGCCGCTACTCCCTGATGAAAATAATGCTTAATTTCTTTCATTTCCGTTACTAAATCCACTATATCCAATAATTGAGGGGGTAAAACCCGTCCCGTAATTATTATTTCTAGATTTTCTGCTTTATACTTAAGTAAATCCTGGAGCTTTTCCAGCTCTAACAAACCATTTTCCACTACGGTTAGAATCTCGTCTAAAATTAAAACTTCAAAATCCGGGTTTATGGTCCATTGTTTTATATGTATCCAATTAGCTAAAATCTCTTCTTGAAGCTGTTTTTTTTCTGCCTTAGACATATTCCAAACGAATCCCGACACCTTTTCCAAACGTAAAATTTCGAAATGAGGGCTCAATAATTTAACCGCGTGCAATTCACCGGTATCCGTGCTTTTAAGATACTGGATCATTTTAACCCGTAAGCCTCGACCCACGGCACGCATTCCCTGACCAAGGGCCGCCGTAGTCTTACCTTTTCCCTCGCCGGTATAAACCTGGACCATCCCTTTTAATTTGACGTTCATTTGCCTTCACCTCGGTATTTATAGAAAAGCCCTTCCGCTTACGGAAGGGCTTTTTTTAATAAAAGGGGGGGTGCGACGTGCATTTCGAGCCACTCTCAATTGTTGCTCGCTTAGCTGATCTATCAGGAGATTAGAGAGGAATATTACCGTGCTTTTTCCAGGGAAGCTTATCAACTTTGTCTTTAAAGGCATCCAAGGCACTGATAATCGTCGGCCGGGTTAACTTCGGCTCGAGCACACAATCAATATGTCCCTTAGAGGCAGCAATATACGGATTGTTGAATAATTCATCGTACGCCTGAACGAGTTCAGCCCGTTTCGCCTCCGGATCTTCGGCAGCGGCAATATCCTTCCGCCAAACAATATTAGCTGCTCCTTCAGCCCCCATAACGGCAATTTGAGCCGTTGGCCAAGCGATAACCATATCAGGTCCCATATCCTTACTACACATAGCCATGTAGGAACCACCGTAAGCTTTACGAACAATAACCGTAATTTTCGGCACAGTAGCTTCGGAATAAGCAAAGAGCATCTTAGCCCCGTGGCGGATAATTCCACCCCATTCTTGCCCTTTACCTGGTAAGAAGCCAGGCACGTCCACAAAGGTAACAATCGGAATGTTAAAGCAGTCACAGAAACGGATATGCCGTGCTGCTTTATCCGAACAGTTAACATCGAGACAGCCGGACATCATTTGCGGTTGGTTAGCAATAATCCCGATCGTCTGACCGTTCATCCGGGCAAACAGGGTTAGCATGTTCGGGGCGTAATCTTTCATAACTTCCAGAATTTCCCCATTATCTACGACCAATTTGATCAGGTTGCGCATATTAAAGACGCGATTTGAAGAGTTCGGAATAAAGGTGTTTAATTTCTCTTCACAGCGATCAGCCGGGTCCTCACATGGATAAACCGGGGGTTTTTCTCGGTTGCTGGAAGGAAGATAAGAGAGCAATTCTTTTACCCGGGCAATACAATCAGTATCATCTTCACAAGCCCAGTGCGCATATCCCGAAATCTTAGTATGGGTTACAGCTCCCCCTAATTCTTCGTTCGTGATAATTTCACCAGTAGCCGCTTTAATTACTTCCGGACCAGTGATATACATCTGACCGTAACCTTTAACCATAAAAATGTAGTCCATGATAGCCGGAGAATATACTGCGCCCCCTGCCGTAGGACCCATGATACAGGTAATTTGAGGCACTACGCCAGAAGCTCGAGTATTGCGGAAGAAGATCTTGCCGTATCCACTGAGGGAGAACATCCCTTCTTGAATTCGGGCTCCGCCGGAATCGTTAAATCCAACTACTGGGGCTCCCATGGCCATAGCCATTTCGAGTATTTTACAAATTTTATTCGCCTGCCACTCACCCATGGAACCACCCATGGAGGTGAAGTCCTGCGAAAAGATAAATACGGTCCGGCCATCGACCTTACCATAACCACAAACTACCGCGTCGGCCGGTACTTCCCGCTTATCCATACCAAAAAATGTACTATGGTGCGTTACAAATTTGTCGATTTCTACAAAGGTGCCCTTATCAAAAAAGACATCAATCCGTTCCCGAGCGGTCATTTTACCTAAATTTTTCTGCTTTTCCAGCATTTTGGGGCCGCCCATGGCATTAACCTTAGCATCTCTCTCTCTAAATTGTTCCAGCTTTTCAGCTGTGGTCAAAAAATCAGCCATTACTGCTATAACTCCTTTCATTAGTACCTAAGAGTAAGATGTGCTGCCTGTCAATGGTCAAGGCAATTGACCGGACCAATTTTAAGCAGACTATAAAACTATACCCCCCTGTCACTCATGAGAACACCCGGACAAACAATAAATAACTAGGGATACAAAGCACTTTCTTCCGGATGTGTTAGATAAAACTTCTTCTACGTCGCACCGATCTTTTAAGTAACATCCCCCTAATCAAAAATTATCTATAAAATTATCCCCTTTTAGAAGCTACAATGCCCCCTTTCCCGGTAATCTCTGTATTATTCTGGTTTTTTATTTAACTACAAAATTTTATAATTACATTTGGAATAAAAATCTTACCTAACCTTTTAATCCAAATCCTCGACTAATAACTTTTTTTGATAAGCTACATAACGATTATAGATAATGTACAATGCCGTAACTAATGCCCGTCGGGCACTTCCATGGTACCTTTTCTCTAGTTTTTCTTCCAAACCTTCTATACCTTCGTTCAAACAATATCCTTCGATTAAACCGCTTAAAAATTTACGACCTAAGCTGGTTACTAAATTGGAGTCTGCCTCAATTATAACCGAGGTCTCCGGATCAATGGTAACGGCTACAACTATAGCTTCATATACTTTAGAAGCCGCAGAAGTAAGCGGAAGTTTACCATAGCCCGTAATAAATAATAGTTCCTGGGAGTGACCTTCCTTTTTTAAATTTTTATTCAGCGTTACTTCTTTCAAAGGCCTTCCTCCTCCTCTTAGATTTCGACAGTATTCTTAAAATCCCTTCTTCTCTCGATAAAAATTGCGATTTTTTCCGTTTCATTTTATTCATCCCAAGCGCAACCTTTAAATCGACTATAATATTATAACACTATAGGCCCCAGCTTTCCAGATATTAACTCGGATAATCCGCAATTTAAGGGTCCCCTAAAAGGGAAGGCCCGGCCAAGCCGGACCTAATTTTCTTCATAAAATATTAATTATTTTTTCTATAGTCCTACATTAAAGTACAACCCTTCTTATACTCCTTATACTTTGGGTCATCCTGGGATTAATAGAAAGGGCTTTAGCTAAATCAATTAAGCCAGCCCCTTGATATTCATCTTTTATTGGAAGGCGCTGCGCTGTATTTTTAAGATGCCTCTTGATCTGGGCCGGACTCATATTTCCCCACTTGTTTAAGACCTGAAGAATAACTCCAGAAACATGAGGGGCGGCCATAGAAGTCCCACTCAAGGTTTTATAACTACCGTTATTCCAGGTAGATAAGATCTGTTCCCCGGGGGCGATTAAATCAATCTCCGGTCCATAGCTGCTGAAATTACTAAGGCTATTTAGTTCGTTTAAAGAACTAACCGCTACGGTTTCTGTATACACGGCCGGATACTGAATTTGATGTTTCGTTTGATCATTTCCCGCTGCAGCCACCATAATAATTCCGGCCCTTTCGGCTGCCTTAAAAACCTCACGAAAAGTATCATTATCCGTTGCTGAACCAAAGCTCATATTAACTACTTTAATTCCCTGGTTAATACACCATTGTAACCCCCGAATAATATTGGATAAGGACCCGTCACCACGAGAATCAAACACTTTAACCGCATAAAGATCAACTTCTGGCATCACCCCTACAATTCCTATTTCATTATTTAAAGCACCAATTATTCCCGCTACGTGGGTTCCATGACCGTTAGGGTCCAAAATATCGCTTCCGGTACCGGTTATATTAATTCCGCCAGCCACATTTCCTTTTAGATCCGGATGCTTAGTCATAATCCCGGTATCCATTATCGCTGCCCGAAGTCGTTTGCGAGGCTTCACGTTTAAATAGACTTCACCGCCAATTCGCTTAACTCCCCAACCAACCTGCTGTTTTGTCTGCGGGGGCATGGTTCCCCGACGAAAGAAAAATAAGGGTTCAGTATATATAATTTTTATGGGTAGATCATCTTCTACCCGTACAACATGAGGGTGACTTTCCAAAATACCGGCAACTTCCCCTTTATGGAGCGGGAACTCACAAAGCAGAGCGTTAATCAGGGGCAAATGTTCAATAACCTCGCCCCCCTGGCGCTTGATTTCTTCCATGTATTGCGTAACTCTAACCCCAGATTTCAAACTCACTATCTTTCTGATCCTGCTTCCACCCCTACCTCCTGGTAAATGTCGCATGCAATAATCCTCCTCTCAAGGTAACAATTGGTGGCGGTATATTCTATGCGATTACCCGATCATCGGAAACAGCTCTTTTTGGATTATTTTAGGAAGGGAAAAAAGCTGAAACGCCGGACCATTTTACAAAGGCTAGAATATGATAATATGTGAAATGTTTATAATGAGGTGATGGAGCGTGAATAAATCTGGTCCAGAGGAATTTCTGAGTCAAGTACTACCTATTTTGACTGATCCTCAGGCCTTTGAAGCCTTTTTAAATCAAGCGCCTTTTACAGGGCTGGAAAAAGAATCTCTGCGTCAAATCTATCAACAAATTACCAATCCCCGAATGACCAGTAATAACCAAAATTCGCTTAATCAAGTCTTACAAAGCTTACTCCAACGGATAAACCCGGACCAATTAGAAAATTTAATCCCATTAATAGAACAAATCCAAAATACTCCTCCCGAAAAACTGATTAAACTTATACAGCTACTTAGAAATTAAACCATAGAGTAACCCAGTCAGGTAGATGCACATATAATACAACGGTAACTTTTTGTTTGATAATTTTAGAATAAATTAACTCCCAAGGGAGGTGATTTTACATGAAAAGTTCAAGGCGACGTATCCAGGAAGAACTGCGAATGGTGGAAAAACAGTTGCCACTGTATTACCGAAAAATCCGGGAATTAGAACGGCGTCAACAAGAACTATACTCCCATCTTAAGGAAGAAGATAGGTTTTCGACCAAATCCACGGTAACCTGTGGAAATGATCTTTGCGGTTTAGATTCAGGTAAAATTGAAGCACTGAGGAAATCAATTGATGAAATCTGGACCGCAGCAAAAGATAAAAAAGAGGCAGATAGACCAGCCAGTACACTATACTCTAATCCTCGTATTAAACCGCTTGGAGCAACCGCCAAAAATAATGTCCTTAAATTACTAGAAGAGGCACGTAAAAAGTTTGATCTACTGGGTGACGGTGTAAATCAAGCTCTTAATTATATTGATACTATGAATCTTGTCCTTAATCTTGTCGAATATTCCGGGGGGGAACTACATCAGAACTTAATCCAAACCGCAAGCCTTATTCAACAGCAAGTAGAAAAAACGCCGGACCAAACTGTTTCCAACCATCAATCAAGTGATCTAGTTAAAACCTACCAATATACAGACCAGTCAAAGGAAGCTAAACCAAACCACGAGCATATCTCCGCGGAAACGATTGCGGAAATTATGAAATCTCCTCTCTTTCAGCAATTAGCCGCGCAACTGAAAAAAAGTGAACTCAATAGTAATTAAGGCTAAAATAAAAAAATGCTTCCGCGGTCCTAATCTTCGCCTAAACACCTGCGGCTTGTCTTGCGGCCCAAGGGGGTTTCAGCGCTAACCTCTCGCCCCTGGTTATTAAGTAGTGTAACGTGGCATCTTATTGCTCGCCCCCTTTCGCTGCTCCCCTTCGCCGGGTGTGGTTTCTTTAATGATTGACGAAAAAAAGAGCCTGTTTCCAGGCTCCTATGCAAATTTTGATTACCAATACACAACGGATTAAATTTTAAGCAGACAAAGCAAAACGATTATAGTTCCTAAGTTTTGGTATACTACTAGCAAAGACCGCGTTAACCTCGACCACCGTTAAATTTATCGTAGCTAAACCAACCAAATAACAAGAATAACCCTACTAAAAGGGCCATTATTAAATAAACATGAGATTCAAAGACCTTCCCATTAATGTACATAGCTACGGCCGTCAATAGAAAAGCGGTAAAAACAATAGATCGTCCTAAAAAACGGATTGCCTTTTCTTGACTTCGGAGAATACGCGCTATAATATGACTATCTATTTTTATATGCAGATTGCCCTGCTCAGCTAAGGTTAAAGTTCTTTGAAGCAAACCGGGTATCTCGAACAAGGTGCCCATAAAGGCCAAAAACTTTTGCTGATACTGTGTCCAAGTATCTTGAGAACCCTCAGTTATGGCTAAACGCTTTAGATGCGGTTCCAGTAGATTTATAAACTGCGTATCAGGTTCTAAATAAACACACAATCCAAACAAAGTCCCGACGGTTCGACCCAAAACGATAAAGGTAGAAGGAATTTGAAAGGGTTCAGCGCGAACCACTTCTTCAAATTCGCGCATTATTTCTACCCATTGCTCGTTGGTAAATTTATTCAAGGGCATATCATAAACTCGTTCCAGGATACGATCCAGGGCCCTTCGCACCACGACGATATCTGTTTCTGGGCGAAGAAAACCTAGTTCTAAAAAGGCTTTAACCATACCCGGCGAATTTTTCGTGGCGAGCGCTAGAATTAGTCCTCGTAGACCTGCCTTATCGGTGGTGGTTACCTGTCCTACCAAACCAAAGTCGATTAAACCCAACCGACCATCCGGGAGAACCAGAATATTACCGGGATGGGGGTCACCGTGGAAAAAACCCTGTTCTAAGATCTGCTGAATATAGACTTCTACCAAAAGGGGTACGATTAACGCCGGGGTGGTACACTCTTTCCAAAGCTCTACCTCAGCAATCTTATATCCTTCCACATACTCTAAAGTCAGAACCCGTCGGGTGGTATACTCCCAGTAAACCTGCGGTATTTTTACCCGTTCATCATCGCCAAAGTTCGTGGCAAATCGCTCACAATTTTTCCCTTCCTGGATATAATCTAATTCCGAGATTAAGCTACTAGAGAATTCCCGATAAAGGGCGGTTAAATCAAACCGACGGCCCCAGTCAGTGAATATTTCTAAAATCACAATAATCCGCTGTAGGGTCTTTAAATCGCTATTAACAATCTCTTCGATCTCCGGACGTAATACTTTAACTGCTGCCTTTTCCCCAGAAGGTAAAACTGCCAAATGTACCTGACCTAGGGAAGCTGCAGCCAGTACCTCGCGATCAAAAGTCTGAAAAATACCATCAATTGGCTTTCCGAATTCTAATTCAATTACCCGAATTATTCCGGCTACATCTTCCGAAGGGACCTCATTCTGTAATTTAGAAAGTTCTTCGGTATACTCACGGGGAAGCAAATCAACCCGAGTGCTGAAAAATTGACCTAGTTTTACCCAAACTCCGCCCAACAAGATGGCAGTTTCCCGAAGTCTAATCGCCTGACGGCGATAAAGATCCGGACGCAAACGCTCCATAACTTCGCCGCCGCGGAAAATGCGCTGAATGGTATCCCACATATAATCAAAAACCAACCGGAAAAAAACCCGAAAAATAGTATGTCCTCTCCAGAAGGTTTTATGATTTTTCTTTTTCATTAAATCCCCCCTCTAACCCAGCATCATTTGCCATCCCACCAAGAATAGCACTACAGCAAATACTTTTATGATATTACGGCCTTTTATTTTAACCGACTGCCGCGAGATTATCTGGGCCCCTAAAATCCCTCCTATAGAAAGCGCAATGGCCGGGGGCCAGACAAAATGACCCAAAAACAGATGCGAAATAGAACCCACTAAAGAAGAGCCGGTTAAAATAAAAAGGGAAGTTGCAGTAGCTACATGGGGTGGAAAATGCATCAACATTACCATCAGGGGTACATGAATAATGCCGCCTCCAATCCCTAAAGCACTGGATAAAAAACCCACACCCAGGCTTAAGCCGATACCCAGATACTCATTAAAGCTATAGTAATGCACCTTTCCTTCTGCATCCTGATATACCCTTTCTACCCATCCCGCCCTTTTTGTCCTTCGCTCCGTTTTCTGCTGTGAAGTTTCCTCTACTCGCTTTTTTTCCTGTTGAATATTTCTCGTCGACTGAGCTTCCCGCGAGTCACCCCGAAAAAACATCAAAACGGCAACTAAAATAAGTACAAGCCCAAAAGTTACCCCGAAACCCTGATTCGTAAAATAAGCGGCTAGTTGTGAGCCTAGAATAGCTCCCGGTATGGTAGCCAAAGTAAATTTCCATCCGGTGGTCAAATCAATTCTTTTTTGTCGCCAATAAGTAATAGAACTAGACAGAGCATTAAAAAATACCATGGTTAAGGAGATCCCTACGACGGCCTGAGCCGGCATGTCCAATCCTAAGAACATTACTGGGATAACGATAAACCCACCACCTACACCGATTAATGCTCCGATACCTCCAGCGAAAATACCGGTTATTAATAAGATAACGTAGTTGATGAAAAAACCGATCAACCTCCTCAAAAGAAAAAGTGAGGTAAAAACTTACCTACTGTACCCCAATATAAAGTAGTATATTATGAATATTCCACACTTTACAAACAATTAGCGATATGGTAATGTTAATCTAAGCTATTCTACGTATTCTAGATATAAGATATCAAAGGAGGTGAACGTTAAATGACCCGGGACCTAATTGAAAATATTTTATCCGAAATTGGTCTAGAACCTCTTGATGAGGAACGAATAGAAAAAAAGCCAATTAAAGAACCCCAGGAGGATAAGCACTATACCCCCAAAAATGATTAAGGGGCTTTTTTTTATGCTTTTTTATGCGTTTTGGGCGTCAAGGCTTATTATTCTCCTTCCAAAACTACCGGGCAAGTGTTTTCTTCAATTGCGATCTCCAGGTTACGATTCCGTTCCAGGTTAACCTTATCCCCTGGTTTAAGCCGCATTAAATTAGTCTTGCATTGGGTGCGGGGCCAAAGCCGCACCACAAAAAATTGCGATGAAATATCGATGATGGTCAAACAAACCCCATTAACAGCAATTTGATCTCCCACCTTTAGCCCGGTAAGGACCTGACTGGCTTCTATAACTACTGTACATACCCCGGATCCCTCCGGGCCTGGTTCTAAAGAACTTATTGTTCCTACTT
>JAAYQE010000048.1 GCA_012519455.1 Syntrophomonadaceae bacterium | reverse complement strand
GTCGATCACTGGAGATTACTACTTGTTTATCCGCCTGGTGTAGCGCATTAAATGTATGGAAAAACTCTTCTTGGGTACGCTCTTTTTCTTTTAGGAACTGGATATCGTCAACTAATAATACATCTGCAGTACGATACTTAGCCCGAAACTCCGGCGTACGGTCATCTTTGATCGCATTAATTAGATCATTAGTAAATGTTTCTGTAGAAACATAAACAACTTTAAGGGAAGGGAACCGAATGAGGGTTTGATGTCCAATAGCATGCATGAGGTGGGTTTTACCTAAACCAACTCCTCCATAGATAAATAATGGATTATAAGTGAGAGCAGGAACTTCGGCTACGGCCAAGGATGCAGCATGAGCAAAACGATTACTATCACCTACTACAAAAGTATCGAAAATATATTTAGGATTTAATGTCGTTACCGGTAGTTCCTCTGGACGTGGTGGATTCCAATCCGTATTGGCTATGGTTAAATGTAGATGTACTTTTTTCCCGATTAAAAATTCTATTTTTTCTTTTAAAAGAGCACTGTATTTGTTTTCAATCCAATCTTTAGCAAAAGTATTTGGTACGTTTAAAGTAAGCACATTATTTTGAAAGCTAGTCGGATAGATCGATTTAAACCAGGTGCTAAGACTGGGTTGGCTTTGCTCTTCTTTTGCTAGAATTACAGTTTGCTCCCAGAGCCTATTGAGGTCCAGTTTGGACATTTTTCACCCTCCCAGGATTAAAACACATTATTCTTATAGATAAGTAGATTATGTGGAAGAAATCGTGGATTGTAAAGAAAAAAAGAGCCCACGTTTCTTGTGGTTACTTGCAGAAAAATTACTTCTTTTAAACTTATTTATAATTTTTCCTATAGATATACACAAACTTATACACAGCCTGTGGATAAGTTACTTACACCTAGATTTGCTAAAGATTCCTAAATTATGATAGCAGATGTTTATTAGATTATCAACCAGCTAGCGCTTGACTGAGATAGAGATATAGAAACGATTTTGGGAATGAGGAAGTTGTGGATTGATCTGGTATAAATGAATTATTTTCTTCAGTTGACAAGGAGAAGGAGGCTCAGATATAATAAGTGCGATATCCGGCAAAAATAGGAGGTGTCTTCATTGAAAAGGACCTATCAGCCGAAAAGGCGAAAGCATAAGAGGGTACATGGTTTTTTATCTCGAATGCTTACCCCGAGTGGAAGAAACATACTGGCCCGTAGACGTAGAAAAGGAAGAAAGAGACTATCAGCCTAAGGCCGCGCTACGTGGCCTTTTGTACTATCTTTCATAATATTATATAATTATTTAGGTTAAAGTTAAGGATGGAAAATGAGGATAACTGACTGATGCTGGATAAAGATAGTCGTATTCGAAAAAACAAGGATTACCAGCGAATCTTCCAAAAAAGTCGTTGGATTAGTGGTCGCTGGGTTACATTGCACTATCGAAGTGGAGAAGGAAAACGAAGCCGTTGGGGTATTGTTGTTTCCCGACGGGTAGGTAATGCAGTAGTGCGTAATCGAGTGCGAAGAAAAATTCGCGTAATTTGTGCGGCATTAGATTTACGATTAACGCGAAAAATAGATTTAATTATCGTAGGAAAAAAAGGTATTGATAAAGCCGATTTTTGGGATTTAAAGGCGGATCTAGAGCAAATCTGTCGTAGGGCCCAATTAATTAGGGAGAGGGGGAAAGTCGAACCTGAAAAAAAGGGAACGGAACATGGGAAGTAAATTGATTATCGGGTGTATCAAATTATACCGAGGGTTAGTATCGTCCTGGTCCCCACCTAGCTGTCGCTATATACCAAGTTGTTCACGCTATGCCTTGGAAGCAGTAGAAAAATATGGTCCAATAAAAGGTTTATGGTTAAGTGTTTGTCGGGTATTAAGGTGTCATCCCTGGGGTGGTTACGGTTATGATCCAGTACCGGATAAATTAGGAGGGGATTAGGAACGGAGGAGGTGGATTCTGCGCAGAGACCTCGTAAGGGGTTGACTGGCAGAAAATACGGTTGTGGCAGAGTTTTGTTAATGGATTTTCACAAATTATCCAGTTCTTTTATACTTTAACTAATGATTTTGGGATTGGTAATTATGGTCTGGCCATTATTTTGATTACCGTTTTGTTAAAAATAATATTGTATCCCCTTAGTGCCAAACAAATGGAATCCGTTCGGGCCATGCAGGAAATACAACCTAAAATCAAAGAGTTACAAGAAAAATATAAAAAGCAACCAGAGAAGGCCCAACAGGCGATTATGGAATTATATCGAAAACATAAAGTTAATCCATTGGCGGGGTGTTTGCCCTTGTTGGTGCAAATGCCGATTTTGATTGCTTTTTATCAAGCTTTGTTTCATTTAGAATACTTAGAACCATCGCATGCCGGGTTTATATGGATCACTAACTTGAGTGAACCAGATCATATGTTGATTTTGCCAATTCTGGCGGCAGCCAGTACCTTTTGGCAGCAGAAGGTAAGTATGCCTTCTACCACCGATCCTACGCAGCGTTACATGTTATACTTTATGCCTTTGTTAATTGGTTATTTTGCTTATAAGTTCCCGGCTGGTTTGGCTTTGTATTGGGTAGTTTTTAATCTTATCGGGTCCGTGCAGCAGATCTACATAAATAAACAGAGCAAGAAAAAAGCTAAAGCTACGGTAGAAGCTGACCAGATTGAAGCTAAGTCTGAGCCAAAGCCCGCAGCGAAGGTAAAAAAGGGGGACAAGAGAAAAAATGCCAGGTGAGGTAAGAGAAGTAGAGAAAACGGGAAAAAATATAGAAGAAGCAGTGGAGATCGCGCTGGCAGAGTTGGAGATTGATCGGGAAGACGCGGAGATAGAGATACTAGAAGAAGGTAATAAAGGTTTATTTGGTATAATTGGTAATCGGGCCGCGCGGGTTATCGTCAAAGAAAAAAAGCGGCCAGAAAAAATTATTAGGGCTTTTATAGAAAAAGTATTTGAAGCGATGCATATTGAAGCAGAAATGCAATTGCGTACGGATGGGGACCATTTTTACGTGAATTTTCACGGAAAGGATCTGGGTATCCTGATCGGTAGAAGAGGCGATACACTAGATGCTCTCCAGTACTTAGTCAGCTTGGCAGTAAATAGAGAAGTGCAAAAACGAGTACGGATTATTCTTGATGTAGAAGAATATCGTCGGCGACGTGAAGAAACCTTAATGCGTTTGGCGCAGCGTCTCTCGGAAAAAGTACGTCGGACCCAGAAGCACGTAGTTTTAGAACCTATGAACCCCCAGGAAAGGAGAGTAATCCATACCGCATTACAGAATGATCCTGCGGTATATACCTTTAGTCAGGGTAATGAACCCTACCGGAAAGTAGTTATATCGCCCAAGAAATAGGCGAATAAATAGGAAAACAGGGCCGTTGGGGTAATAACCCCTGCGGCTTTTTTACTTAGACCAAAAAGAAGGTGAGATCTGGATGCTAGAGGATACGATAGCCGCAATTACTACGGCTTATGGTGAAGCAGCGGTGGGTATCGTTCGGATTTCGGGCCCTCAAGCAGCAGCCATTGCGAAGCGGGTTTTGAGAAATCGTATGCAGGAAATAGTCTCCATAGAGAAATGGGCTTCGCATACTTTGCACAAAGCTGAGGTATGGGATGCAGTTAGAAAAGAAAAGTTAGATGAAGTTTTAGTAGCGGTTATGTGGGGGCCACGTAGTTATACAGGGGAAGATGTAATTGAACTTCAGGGTCATGGTGGTCGTCTAGTAATTCAAGAGGTATTACAGGTCGTTTTACAGGCCGGGGCGCGCTTAGCGGAACCGGGGGAATTTACCCGAAGAGCTTTTATTAATGGTCGCTTAGATCTAGCGCAAGCTGAAGCGGTGATTGAATTAATTCGGGCGCGTAGTGAAGGAGCTCGACGCCTAGCTTTACAGCAATTACAAGGGCAAATAACCCAACTTATTCGAGAGCTGAAACATAAATTAATTGGGGTCACGGCCGGCATGGAAGCTGTACTCGATTTTCCCGAAGAAGGCCTAGAAACTAGTAATCAGGAAGTAGAACAATTAACCCAGGTAATTAGGGATTTAGAACAAATTATCCTTCAGGCGCGAACGGGGCGGACCATACGTGAAGGGATTCGGGTAGTAATAATCGGTAAACCGAACGTGGGTAAATCTAGTTTATGGAATACTTTAATCGGGGAAGATCGGGCCATTGTAACGGAAATGGCTGGTACGACGCGGGATGTAATGGAAGAGGAAGTAATCGTAAAAGGAATTCCTATCCGGCTGGTGGATACGGCAGGTATTCGTGAAACGATGGATTTGGTGGAAAGGATTGGGGTAGAAAAGGCTCGGGACATGCTGCGCCGGGGTCAAGTGGTAATCGTAGTTTTAGATGCTGGTGAAGGGCTTGGTAACGAGGATCAAAAGGTGTTAGAATTGGTATCAGGCCTACCGCTTTTATTGGTGGTTAATAAATCTGATTTGGAAGTATCCCGGATCAACGAGTCTGATCTGCAGTGTTATTTTCCCGGGCAGCAGGTTATCTGGGCCTCAATGAAAGAAAAGTGGGGAATTGAAGAAATTAAGACGGCTATTTTGCATAAAGTTTTGGGTAATATAGAGCCGGGAGGAGAGGAGGGAATGATTAGTAGTATTCGCCACGAAGATGCCTTACGACGTTGTTTGACCGCGTGTCAAGGAGCATTAAAAGCTTTACAAAGGGAAATGCCTTCGGAGTGCGTGTTGGTTGATATTTACGAAGCTCTGGAATGTTTAGGTGAAATTACCGGGGAAACGGTTAGTGAGCAGGTTTTAGATCGTATTTTTTCAGAGTTTTGTATAGGGAAGTAGAGGGGATGTTGTTTGGAATTGGAATATAAGGCCGGAGATTATGACGTAATTGTTATCGGGGGTGGACATGCCGGTTGTGAAGCTGGTTTAGCTGCCGCCCGTATGGGTTGTCGGACCCTAATTTTTAGTATTAACCTGGACGGGATTGCCTTGATGCCTTGTAATCCATCCATTGGGGGCCCTGGTAAGGGCCATTTAGTACGGGAAGTTGATGCTCTGGGCGGGGAAATAGGGATTAATATTGATAAGACATTTATTCAGGTACGTCGGTTAAATACTGGTAAAGGACCCGCGGTAAGGGCTTTACGCGCTCAGGCTGATAAGAAGGAATACCAAAATGAGATGTTGTTGACCCTTTTACAGCAGGAAAATCTGGATATCAAGCAAGCGATGATCGAGAAAATATTAGTAAAGGGAGACCGGGTAACCGGCGTAGTAACCCGGACCGGAGCGGTGTTTACCGCCCGAGCCATTATTGTTACAACTGGCACTTACTTGCGGGGACGGATTATTATTGGGGAGATTGCTTATGAAAGTGGTCCCCATGGTCAGTTTCCCTCGGTAGGTCTGGCTGCTTCTCTGGCAGAACTGGGCCTCGAACTAGGGCGTTATAAAACAGGAACGCCGGCGCGGGTTAACCGTAGGACCGTAGATTTTTCCAAGATGATAGAGCAACCGGGGGACCGTGAAGGTTGGAATTTTTCTTTTATGCACGATAAGATTCAGCGGGAGCAAATTTCCTGTTGGTTAACTTATACGAATTTGAAAACCCATGAAATCATTTTAAATAATTTAGATCGGGCCCCTATGTATAGCGGATTTATTAAAGGAATTGGACCTCGTTACTGTCCATCAATTGAAGATAAGGTGGTACGGTTTAAAGGCAAAGAAGGGCATCAGGTATTTTTAGAACCGGAAGGCCGTCGTACCAATGAGTTATATGTACAGGGGATGTCCACCAGTCTTCCAGAAGAAATTCAAATTCAAATCATGCGCACGGTAAAAGGTCTAGAAAATGTGGAAATAATTCGCCCGGCTTACGCGATTGAATACGATTATATAAAAGGAGACCAACTGCAATTAACGCTCGAAACTAAAAACATCAAAGGATTATTTACTGCCGGGCAAATCAATGGTAGTTCCGGCTATGAGGAAGCAGCTGCACAGGGAATTTTAGCCGGAATTAATGCTGCTTTGCAAATACAAAACAAAGAACCATTAACCTTAAAGCGTTCAGATGGCTATATTGGGGTGCTAATTGATGATCTAATTACTAAGGAGAATTGGGAACCTTATCGCGTGATGACTGCTCGGGCTGAATATCGGCTTTTATTGCGTGAAGATAACGCGGATTTACGCTTAACCGAGATAGGACGTAAAGTAGGAACGGTTTCGGATGAACGTTGGGAAAGATTTGAAACCCGTTTGAAGGAAATCGAAAAAGAGCGGGAATGGTTGCGTCAGACTATGGTTTCCGCGCGAGATAAAGAAATACAGGCATGGTTACGCTCCATCGGGAGTACCGAATTAAAACAGAATTGTAGTTTATGGGAACTCATACGGCGGCCGGAAGTTGCTTTAAACCAATTAGTGCAACGTCTGGGCCGAGAAGACTCGGTTTTGCCGGGAATTTTAGAGGAAGTTGAAACGGAAATAAAGTACGAGGGTTATATTAAAAAACAGATGGAACAAGTTGAACGTTTTTTAAAACTAGAAGGAAAAAAGATTCCTCCCGGTTTTAATTTTGAAGAAGTACCGGGATTATCAAATGAGGGTAAACAAAAATTGCTTAGAGTTAAACCAGAAACCATGGGGCAGGCCGGCCGCATTGGAGGGGTATCGCCGGCTGATCTCTCGGTACTGCTGGTTTACTTAGAGCATCGAAAGCGGAGCAGTAAACAATTGAATTAATTAAGGAAGATTAATTTATGAAGCAAGAGGTGCGTGATCGGTTAATTGAGGGGGCAGCGGCCCTAGGGATTGCTTTAGATACAGCTAAAATGCAGCAGGTAGAATCACTTTCTATCTTATTGCAAGATGCTAACCAACAACTTAATTTAACTGCTTTACAGGATGAAGAAGAAATAGCCGTTAAGCATTTTTTGGATTCCTGGACCTGTAGTACGCTTATTGATCGGTCTGGACGGTTGGTGGATATTGGAGCCGGGGCTGGTTTTCCCGGCCTGGCCCTGAAAATAATCCATCCCGATTTAGAGGTTACCCTGGTCGAGGCCGTACAAAAAAAAGTTCGATTTATCGATACCTGCATAAAAACCTTGAATTTAAAGGGAGCGCAAGTGGTCATAGGAAGGGCTGAAGAATTGGGTCGATTGCCGAAATGGCGGGAGAGTTTTGATTTTGCTACCTGTCGGGCGGTAGGACATTTAGCGCTCATTGCTGAATACTGTATACCTTTATTAAAAGTAAACGGTTACTTGATTGCCCAGAAAGGAAAGGAAGGGCTTAAAGAAACTAAAGAGGCTGAGGAAGGGATCAAGCTGCTGGGGGGTCAGGTCCAAGATATTCACCGTATATCGCTGCCAGGATTGGAAGGACATTGTTTGATTCGGATTAAAAAAAATACTAAGACCCCGGAACGGTTTCCGCGACGGACCGGCATACCTCGAAAAAGACCGCTGGTATCTAAAGAATGGGCAAGCTCATTAAGGAAGTCTATGCTAAAATAGGGAACATAAAAGTTTAATATAAATTGAAACAGAGATATGGGGGGGCGGTGACCTGATGGGTCGAGTTATTGCAATTACTAACCAAAAAGGAGGAGTGGGCAAGACTACTACCTCAGTTAATTTAGGAGCCTATTTGGCCCAATTAGGGAAGAGGGTAATGGTAGTTGATATCGACCCTCAAGGCAATGCTACTAGTGGTTTGGGCGTAGATCGTAAACAATTAGAACATTGTATTTATGATGTGCTGATTAATGGGGTAGGGGTGGAAGTGGTGTTGCTGGAAACCGAGGTCAAGGATTTATTATTGTTACCGGCAACGATTCAACTGGCTGGCGCGGAAATAGAGCTGGTTTCTTTGATTGCCCGGGAAGGCAAACTAAAACGTGCCTTAGAAAAGGTAAAAAATAAATTCGATTATATTTTAATTGATTGTCCGCCTTCTTTAGGATTACTTACTCTAAATGCTTTAGCTGCGGCTGACCGTTTATTAATACCGATTCAATGTGAATATTACGCTTTAGAAGGCCTAGGACAGTTAATGCATACGGTGCAACTGGTACGCAAACACTTAAACCCGGATCTTGATTTAGAGGGGGTTTTATTAACTATGTTTGACGCCCGTACTAACTTGAGTATCCAGGTGGTAGAAGAGGTCAAAGAGTATTTCAAAGATAAGGTATTTAAAACTATAATCCCGCGTAACATTCGGTTGAGTGAGGCCCCAAGTCATGGTCAACCGATTTCAATATATGACAATCGTTCCAAAGGGGCTGAAATGTATTTAGAATTAGCACGGGAAGTGATAAAGAATGGCTAAACGTGGACTGGGCAAAGGCCTGGAAGCATTATTTCCCGGAGTAACCATTGATAAAAGTGAAAAAAAACGGGAACCGGTAACGGAGATTTTGGTAGAGCAAATTGAAGCCGGTCCTTTTCAGCCGCGAAAGATTTTTGCCGATGATAAATTAAACGAATTAGCGGCTTCTATTCAAGAGCACGGAGTAGTCCAACCTATTATTGTTCGACCTTTAGGTGGAGAACGGTATCAACTAATTGCCGGGGAACGCCGGTGGAGAGCCTGTCTTAGCTTAGGGAAAGAAAAAATTCCGGCCCTGATTAGAGAAGTGGACGAAGTAGAGGCGCGAGAGATTTCGCTGGTAGAAAATTTACAGCGGGAGGAACTAAATCCCTTAGAAGAGGCCGAGGCTTACCGGCAATTACTACAGGAGTTTGGTTTTACACAGGAGACTCTGGCTAAGAGGTTAGGTAAAAGTCGATCCTATATAGCTAATGCTTTACGTTTACTAGGACTTTCGGAAACACTACAGCATCGACTGCGGGAAGGGACTTTAACCACCGGGCACGCTAAGGTAATATTAGGGGTAACAGACCTACAGGAAAGGGAACGGCTCGGCGAAGAGGTGGTCTCTAGTGGTTTATCGGTACGTGAAACCGAGAAGCTAGTTCAGGACCTAATTGGTCACAAACCAAAAGAAAAGGTGGCCAAACGTAGTCCTAGCAAAGTAAGAGGATCGAACCAAGAGGATAATTTGGATCCAGACTTCCTTCAATTTGAAGACCGACTACGCAATCAACTGGGGACCCGGGTGAAGGTAAAGTGGGCCGGAACAAGTCGTGGTCGGATTGAAATTGAGTTTTATAGCTTAGAAGATTTGGAGCGACTGGAAGAGATATTACGTTTAACTACGCGCAATTAAAGGTTGTTTTCGGATGTTCCACGTGGAACACTGAACGTGAAGTAGTTTCCAAATTAGGAATGTTCCACGTGGAACATTATAAGCCTGCGGTGTTTTTAGACCGCAGGCTTTTGTTATTTATTTTCCCTTAAACACAATTTAACATTAAATAGCATATATTGGAATAAAACATAAGGAACAGACAAAGATTAGGGTAAGTATATAGCGCTGGATAAAGAAAGTTTTTTGCCCGTATTATCTACATTTTAGAAGGGAGGCTTATTAATGAAAGAAAATAGGTTAAGCATTGCTTCCAATAATGTAATTGAAGCCGGTAATGAAATTTATCGGGTATTCGTAATTGATACCGGGAGCTTTGCGGGTTTATACACCGCAATGACCGGCCCTGGGCATCCGGAAGGGGCGGGATTAAATGTGCTATATGGTGACGGATCTCCGGGAACTACCTATAACACAATTCGTTCCTATACTAGTGAAACTGATTATGTACAAGAATCTACCTTGTCAACCTTTTCTACGGTTCTGTTAGGACCTTTTGGTACCACAACTTTAATTGGCACCACGGGCGTGCGTACGACATATATTTTGCCCGGCCCACCAGTAACACCAGATGCTTTAATTATTATTTCTGAGGTTAACGTTTCTGGTACTACTTTTGAAAATTCAGCGATTAATGTTATTACCACGATCACTAATCCTAATCCAAATCCCCTTAGTGCAGGGATTCGCTATGAGTGGGATTATCAAATTGGGGCGGACGATGGACCGACTTTTCAAACCATCAACCCAGAAGGGGAAGTACTAACAACGGAAACTCAAATTGATAGCCCAGCTTTTGAAATGTATCGGATTGAGGATAACGACGTTAATCCTAATCCACCCACCTTCAATATTTATGGTACGGTGACCGGCCCAGCCGAATTTAAACCGACTCCGCCCGATTTGCTGCAGTACGTAAGCTGGCCGAATGCGGTAAGTCAGGCCTTTGAGTACACGATTAACCCCGAATTAGACATTGCCACCATTGCCGGCGGAATTAATGATTCAGCGGTTCTCCACTTTTTCGGGCATAACCAGGAAAACGCAATTACCATTCCCGGAGTAACGTCGGCTGGAGCATCTTTAGCCGATGCAGAAAATTCGATTACCGTTAGTAGTTCCTTAATTTTAGCTCCTCCAGGGCCGTTACCCTTTAAATCCGTAACTTATACCAGGATTGTAAGCGATGCTAGAACTGGAACGTTATCGATTACTTTGGAAAAAAGAACGATTAATCAGCGACAGATACTTGGGGGAGCGGTTTCATAAAGCTATGAGAAAGCAATGCTGACCGGCGGAGGCGAGGAAAAGAGGGACCTTGCCTTGATCACCTTTCTCGGCTTCTGTTCTCCGACGAGGCATATATATGCCTCGTCGACGATTCCCCCCGACTCTCGTTCTCCGAGGATATCTACACCACCGGTTTTTTTTGGTAGCAGCTTGCGGCCAGTGCTTCTACCTCAGGTGCGGTCAAATCAAGGTTTTCCGCTGCCTTATGAAAGGATTCAAATTCCGGTTTTACCCGACAATACCAGCCCCCTTTTGGTCGGGGGGCCCAAGTCACCTTAACTTCCATAGGTCCAGCCGGTGTCTCTATGGTTTCTATTTGCCGAGGTAAACAAATTCGCTTTTCGGCTCGGATTCTAACCCCTAGCGTAGTTGTTTCCCCTAAAATGGTACGAACTAAATCCGGCAGGGCTGTTGCATGGCTCAGTACACACAGCTCTATACCTGGACGTCCTTTTTTCATTAGTACCTGGCGATAGTAAGTATCTATAGCGCCGGCCTTTTCCAGTTGCGAGCGGAGACGGGTAAACCATTCCGGGTTCATATCATCTATGGTAGATTCTAATAGATATACCTCCTCTAACTGTAAGGCCGGGGGTTTTTGGTGGCCTTCATTTTGAGTGGACTCCTGGTTTTCCGAAGAAAAGGATTGCGGAACGATAATTTTAGCGATTAGATCCGGTGGCAGCGGGGCCGTGTTTTCAAGCATCTCGCCAATCCAGAGACGTAGCACATTAGCTCGGGGCATAGGACGGCTACCGGCTCCGTATCCGATAAGTTTTACCTGCATGGGGGGCCACGTATTAAATTGGGTAGCCAAAGTAGTAATTAAGGCCGCACCGGTAGGAGTAACCAGTTCGCCTTCTACGGCTACATCGTAAAGTGGGATTCCTCGACATAGCTCTAGAGTGGCCGGAGCCGGGTTAGGCAAGATTCCGTGCTGACAAACTACGGGTCCTCTCCCCACCGGAAGAGCTGAAGCATAAATCTGCTTAATGCCTAGCCTCTCTAATCCTAGCAGGGTACCTAGAATATCTACCAAAGCATCGGTAGCTCCTATCTCGTGAAAATGCACTTTATCAACCGGGAGCTTATGTACCTGTGCCTCCGCTTCTGCTAAACGCTCGAAAACGCGTAAAGCCTTTTGTTTTACTTCCTGGGAGAGTAAACTCTGGTTAAGGATCACTCGAATTTCCGGTAGGCCTCGGAAAGGGGGCGCGTTTTCAGTAAGGTTCACGCTTACCTGGGTAGCTCCAATACCTTGCCGCTGCACTAATTGGGTTGTTAAGCTAAATCCCGTAATACCCGCTCTTTTAAGTTCCTCTTCTAATCCATGGGGGTCTAGGCCGGCATCAACCAGTGCCCCTAAACACATATCTCCGCTTATTCCTCCAAAGCAATCAAAATAAGCGATTCGCAATTAAAAACTCCCCTTTCCCTTTGTCCCGCTTAAATATTTCATTCAATCCCTTTATTTTAATTTTAATGATAGATTAATAAAAATATAGTCAAGATCTGCTTTTATGTCAAAATAAAGGATTATTTGGTGAAGGTGTGGAATAAACAAAAAGTAAAAAAATCGAGAAACTAACTGGAAATATCATAGGTGGTGAGTATATTTTGTTCCCGAAAAAGGGAAAAGCATCGTACTTTACTTTTTTGCTTATTCCACACACTACACATACACCTCGGAGCCTGCGCTTCCCGACCTGGGCATTGTACATGGCGGGGGTTCTGGGTGGCATTTTTTTAATGGCCACGGCCTTGCTAGTTGTTTATGTGGTTACTATCCAACAAGACTATCGGCAGATAGCCGCGCTAAAAACCCTGAATCAGCAACAAGCGGTAGAGATAAAGGAATTAAATCAGCAGTTTTTAGAATTACAGGAAAGAGTAGCCGGAATAGATGCGCAGGAGGAAGCGATTAGACGTTTAATGGGTCTCAAACTGGAGGCTATGGTCGAGCCTTCAGCCGGTACCCTCGCCGATGAGGCGGTAGTAGACATTTCCCTGGGACAAGGTGGGCCGGTTAATCCGGTTAAATCGATTTCGGTTTCCCGAAGTCGCGGATCGGTAGGGATTTTCTCTACCCGGGAAATACAGCGGGAGTTAGGTAATTTAGCCAAAGAGATTAAATTCCGGGAAGAAAATCTAGAAAAGTTAAAGCAGGCAGTGGAAGCGGATCCTGCATATTACCGTGCCTTGCCTAACTATCCCCCGGCTCAGGGACGGCTAACCTCCCCGTATGGGGAAAGACCTTCCCCTTTTGGAGGAAAAAGAAGGGAAATGCATGCCGGGATTGACCTGGCCAATGCACATGGTACTCCGGTGGTAGCTGCCGGTGAAGGCGTAGTTAGCTTTGCCGGGGTTAAGTCCGGGTATGGTCGATTAATTGTAATTAATCATGGCCACGGTTTTATCACTAGTTACGCGCATAACAGCAAGTTATTAGTAAATGAAGGAGATAAAGTAGGTAAAGGGCAAAAAATAGCTTTAATGGGGAATACCGGGCGAAGTACGGGTCCCCACGTCCATTTTACGCTCCAAAAAAAAGGAGAAAAGATTGATCCCTTGTATCTACTCGACTTCGATAGATTGGGGAGATAAGATGTTTGGTAGAAAAGGGGTTATAAATCCCGATAAAATTGATAGTCTAATCGGAAAAAGCATGCAGATGGAAGGTAAAATTAATAGTGAAGGCTCCGTGCGCATAGATGGGTTGGTAAAAGGGGAAATTGAGGTTAAAGGCGATGTCTTTATCGGTGAAACCGGACGGGTGAATGGTAATATTACTACCCAGAATTTATTGGTAGCTGGAGAAGTATTAGGTGATGTAAAAGTAAGAGGTCGGTTGGAGATCGGACGGACCGGGCACCTGGCAGGGACCATTGAGACTCAGGTACTCGTGATTGCGGAAGGGGCACGGTATCAGGGTTCGTGTTCGATGACCCAGACTCCGCACGATTCAGGTGAGTAGAAAAGATGACCTTCAACTGATGATCCAAAAAGACCTTTTCTTCGAAAAAATCCGAGGTGATAACTATGCAATTTCTCAATCGCCACGCCGCCGGGGAGGCTCTGGCTTATGAATTAGAATCGAGGCACTTGATAAAGCCATTAGTTCTAGCTATACCCCGTGGGGGGGTAGAGGTTGCGTATCCGGTAGCGCAAGCTTTGCGTGCGCCCTTAGAAATAATTATCCCCCGGAAAATCGGAGCCCCGCATCAACCGGAGTTTGCGGTGGGTGCGGTAGCACCTAATGGTACCACTATTTTTAATCAGGAAATACTAAAGTCTTTGCATTTAACCGAAAAAGACTTACAACCCCTGGTAGAGCAAGAATTAAAGGAAGTCGAACGTCGTATGCGTCTATACCGGAAAGGGAAGCACGCGGTATCCTTTAAAGGGCGTTCGATAATTCTGGTGGATGACGGCTTAGCCACCGGGTTAACCGTTCAGGCGGCTATTATTGAATTGCGCAAGCAAGCGCCTGCCTATTTGTTGCTGGCTGTGCCGGTAGCTCCTGCAGATACCCTGGAACGCTTGCGTCCCCTTGTCGACGAAATCGTTTGTTTAAAAATTCCTGATAATTTTTTTGCTGTAGGACAATTTTACGTTTCCTTCGAACAAACTACGGATGAGACGGTATTGCAGCGGCTTAATACGGGAAAGTAGATATTTTTCCCTTTTTCCTTGCTTTTGCCCATGTCTTCGTCGGTCAGCGCGGAAACGTAAGCCTGAATTTTAAAGAAAGTTCCCTTCAAAACTAGATTAATTTTGAAGGGAACTTTCCCCAGAGGCTGGGCGTTGTAAGGCGCTGGAATATCCGTAATTGGGCTGAGCAAAACGGTTGAGCGTATAGAAAAGGCTATTAGCGATCAAATGGGCCATTTTCATTACTAAACTTAAACGCGTATTTTGTAAGACCATAAACTCTAGATAACCACCTACATTAACAATTCCCGAGATGCTGATATCCCCTACGGTCGGAAGGTGCTTGTTAACTCCGGATCCCGGACGTAGCGGTTCCCGGGCGATGGAGATATAACCTACACTTTCCAGACGACCGAGGCAAGCATCTACGGCTAGGATAAAAGGAGAAGGGTGTTTTTTCTCAATGCTGCTTAAAACCTCCGCTAAGTTACTGGCATGGACGGGAGTATCTAGGGTCCCATAAACTTCAAAAAGACCGGTTTTAAAGCTTTGTAAGCGCGTACCTACTAGAGGACCAAGACTATCCCCGGTAGAGCGATCGGTGCCGATACATACCACCAAAGTAGGACGCTGCCAATCGTTATTTTCCTGCTTAATGTAATGACTAAAAGTATTTACCATTTGAGCAAATCCTCGGGGATCATCCATATGTATACGGGTACGGGTTGGCTCTAACGCTTTATTCATAAATACCATTTTCCCTCCTTAGCTTTTAATGACGGGACCATCACCCTCTTCCTCTTTATAAACTAACCCGTACGGTTCGGCTTAATACGTTCCAGAAAATACATATCTAAAGATTTTGGTTGATTTGGTTCAGATTCCCTGTTCCGGGCATAAATATTAGGGACAGGGGGAGATATTTTGCTAGGTAAAACCAAGCAGTCCATAAATATTGCTAAAGTAGCCTTTAGTTATATGGGGGCAGTTGTGGGCGCTGGTTTTACTTCTGGTCAGGAATTAATGCAATTTTTTGTCGCCTTAAAAGCGCAAAAAACCGCAGCTTTGCTACTCGTTACGGTCCTTTTTATGGTCTTTGGTTGGGCTACCTTATATTTAAACCGAAAATATAGGTGTAAAAACTACAGCAGTTTTTTACAATGTTTATTAGGAAACCGGATCGCGCGTCTGTTTGATTTATTATTGGGTTTTTTTTTGTTTAGTGGCGTGGGGATAATGCTTTCCGCTACCGGAGCGCTTTTTGCGGAACATTTAGCCTTGCCTTTTTCCTTAGGGGTTAGTTTGTTAGCTCTAACCATAATTGTGGTTCTGGCCAAGGAGGTTCAGGGCATACTTTGGATAAACACGATTTTAATGCCCTTCAAGTTTATTATTATCATTCTAGTGTCGGTTTTAATCGTAGCCAATGTTTCTCCGACGCATTCTTTTTTGGGGGATTATGCCTCTGGTTTTGAGCCGGTAGTTTACCCTTGGTGGTTGGCGGGAATCGTATATGTTTCCTATAACTTACTCCTGGGGTTAGCGGTGTTGGTTTCTCTAGGTGAAACCGGTTGGGGACCAGGCTTAGGTCGAGCCGGGCTTTGGGGAGGTCTGGGGTTAGGAATTTTTGCGGGGGCGATTGTGCTGGCTTTAAACGGTTACTGGCCGGTAGTAACGCAATATCAGGTACCGATG
>JAAYQE010000047.1 GCA_012519455.1 Syntrophomonadaceae bacterium | reverse complement strand
CTCTGATGGTCTTCAACTGTAATCGCTTTGCCAAGAACCTTTTCAGCCGCCATAATGGCTAAAGTAGCCGCTGTGTCCCGCAATTCGTTGACGGCCTTTTCTTTGGCACTTTGAATTTCTAATACTGCCCGGTCCCGTTCGTTAGCTGCCTCTTCCCGGGCTTTTGCAACCATTTCAACTTTCGTTTCGTCAGCAATCTTTTGCGCTCGAGCCACGATATCCTGAGCTTCCCGACGGGCATCCATTAAGCTGTTTTGCGTTTCTTGCTTCATTTTTTCAATTTCTACCCGTACTTCTTCGGCGTGGCGTAAGGAGCTTTCAATAGTATTTTTACGATCATCTAGCATTTTAAAAATGGGGCCATAAGCAAACTTGTACAAAATTGCTAAAAGTATAAAAAAGTTAATTGCGGCCCACATTAACTTAAAAGGCTCTGCACCGGGTACACCTTCGGAGGCAAAAACGGGATTGGCCATCACGCATTGTAGTACGCCTGCCGTTATTACTCCCCCGGTTAGATATCCCGTTTTGGCTAACCAACCCTTTATTCTCATCTTACCCAGTAAACCTCCAATCTAGAGAGCACTCTAAAAAATGGGGAGCGGGCGATAGTAGCACTTACTCCTATCGCCCTTCCTTTCTGCTAAGGGTTAGCCCGGAATCTTACCGATTAGAATAAAAGCGATCAATAGACCATAAATAGTAAGAGTTTCCATGAAGGCCAACGCGATAAACAGTAAGGTTCTGATGGTTCCAGCAGTTTCTGGTTGCCGGGCGATACTTTCAAAGGCTTTACCGGAGGCAATACCTTGACCTACACCAGCCCCAGTCGCCGACACCCCAATAGCGATGGATGCACCAAGAGCGATCATTCCTGCAGCTTGTTCCATTTTTCTCTTTCCCCCCTTTCTAGGTGCCAGGTGTCCTTCCTTCTCTGATACCCTCCAGAAGGCTCCTGACGTAAATTCTTTATAAGTTGACACTGATAAAGTGTGCCTAACCCTATAACCAAAATAGCACTTGTTTCATACACCCTAAACTTCTAAGCTTCTTCATGTTCTTCCGTAGCTGCCCCAATATAACTGGTTGCTAAAACCGTAAACACCAAAGCTTGAATTGCCCCTAAAAGAATGGACAATGCCATCATTGGTACCGGTACTAAGAAGGGGGCCATGCCTAAAAAGACGAAAATGATCGTCTCTTCTGCAAATATATTGCCGAATAGACGAACGGTGAGCGATAACGGTCGAACAAATTCCTCAAGAATGTTTAGGGGCAGGAATGCTGCATAAGGGGTTAAGAAATGTTTAAAATAACCCAATCCTTTGCTTTTTATACCATAATAGTGCGTAGCAAAGAAAACGATAATGGCCAGAGCACCGGTTACGTTCCAGTCACTGGTCGGAGCTTTAAATCCATGGATCATACCCGATCCAGGGATCAAGCCCGAATAGTTAGATAAAATAATGAACAAGAAAAAGGTACCTAGCAACGGTGTGTACAGGCGTGCTCTCTTTTCGCCAAGAATCCCCGCAAAAAAATTATATAACCCCTCTACTATTGCCTCCATTACGTTTTGCAACCCACTAGGCACTCTCTGGATGTTCCGGGTTCCAAAATAGAAAAGCAAGGCCAAAAGCGCGACAATTACCCATGATGTAAACGTTAAACCAAATACCGGGACTGGACCAATATGGAATAAGACTTCGTGCAATTCTCTCCCTCCCTTCCGCTTTAAATTTAGTCTTATTTTTATTTTTTGGGGTTCCGCCTATAAATTTCCGCCGGATTCCACAAAAAAGACCGCTGCCGTTTTACCTAGGTCAACCCGCTAAAATCAAAATCAGGAATCACCGAACCGCATGGAGCGTAAATACGTAGCATAATATTTGTGTATCACAACAGAAGCAAGGCCTCTGTTTGGGTTCGATCAGTGTTTGGATGGCAGAGTTCAGGACTACTAGATAATCTAGCCATGCTTGACTATCTAGGTCCGGGTCCCTCCTGATCCTTATCTTCCGGGTCCTGACCCATCAATAACCGGTCGCGGACCTCCTTAATTTTTGCCAGGTCGTCTTTTGTTCTTCTGATCTTTCTTTTTTCTGCACCTTTTTTTACGGGTTCCTCTGTTTTTCCAAAGGCCATTTCATATACCATTTTCAAACCCGTACCGGTTCCCAGTATAAAGCCTAGTACCGTTAGCCAGGGCCCGGTTCCAAAACGCTTGTCAAGATAGGCCCCTAGAAAATACCCGACCGCCAAAGCCGCTGCCATATTCGTAGCCATCGCTAGAGCTTGACCCAGGGCCTTGGCCCCCCAGGGATCTTGTGCCACTTATTTTCCCTCCTGCCATTCTATCTACGGGCACGAGGTCTTAACCACAAATGGAACGGTAAAAGCAACTTATAACTTTTTCGCCAAAGTTTTTGGAAATCCTCTTTTTTAAGTCCAGGTTTCTAATTTTTTTTGCACAACTCGACACACTTCGGGTAAGAGAGTCGGTTTCAAGGTATAAGTTAATTCAATAAAGTATATTCTACGCCCAAGGGCCATTTCCTTCTCCCGAGGCAAGAAACTTGTGCTGGTAATTATATTCGAAACTTTTCGTTAGTTCTGGCAAATCTGCCAATTCCCACGTTTAAGTTCCTTTCTGAAAGCTTGTTTCTATTCTGTTCTTTCGACAATATACGCGTTCCATTTGTAACCCTTCCCTTAACTGCATAACGGCATTGACCTCGTCCCGCCATTTTCAGTTTACCTTTTGCCTGCTACTTCTATCCTGATTCATGGCTTTAAATAACCACGCCGGATCAGCTTTTGCCGGTGTGCTTTCAATAAGTCATCCAGGTCTACCTCTAACTGGTAAACAAAGGTAGCACACGTCTGGATAATGTCCAGCAGTTCCTGGGCAATACGTGCCCGGATGTCCTGTTCTTTGATCTCTCCTTGCATGGCCTCCTCGCGTAGTTTTTGATATTTCTGGATTATCTCCTCTACGACTGCTGCTTCAAACCGGTCTTGCTGACTCATCACTTCGGCAATTTCACGACCCAAATCGCGGCTTAGCAACTTAAGCAGCACGGCCCGACGATCTTCACCACTCATGCCGCGTACTTTACCCACAATTTCACTGCACTCGCCTACTTCTTCGGCCAGTTTGATCATCGTGCTTTCTATCGTAGGTTTAAGATCTAATCTAGGAAATACTTTTTGCAAATCATCTACCAGGCCCATAGACTATCCCTCCCTTCCTGGTCAAAAATAAATTATGAAAAGAATTTATCTAATTGAATCGCCGCCTGATGTAAGATTTTCTGCGCTAGGCTATCCGGATAATCGCCTTTGAAAACTACGCGTTTAATTCGTGCATTAACGATTAACTTAGCGCATAGGATACAAGGTTGATGGGTGCAATAAAGCGTAGCTCCTTCAGGTGAACTACCATGTAATGCCGCCTGGATCAGGAGATTTTGTTCCGCGTGTACCCCTACGCAGATTTCGTGCCGCTCTCCCGACGGAATCTGCATCTGTTCCCGCAAGCAGCCTACATCCAGACAGTGCGGTAAACCGGCGGGAGCACCGTTATAACCGGTGGCAATAATATGATGATCGCGTACCAGTACAGCTCCTACCCGCCGGCGCCGACAAGTAGAACGCTGGGCTACTAATTCAGTGATGGCCATAAAGTATTCGTCCCAGGTAGGCCGGTGCAGAGAACGTCCGTTTTTTTCTCCATCGAGAGGATAATCCATAATCCTTATCACTTCCTGTTTCCATACGTAATGATCTCGCCGGGTGTAAAAAAAGACGCTCCTTCTGGCAGCGTCTTTGTTGAGTTCAAGGGTAGGGTTCTCCGATTCAGTTTGTTTTTCCGTTTACCGTTTAATTTAATAAAGCGGATTTTTCTTACAAAGTTCAGCGACCATCGTCCGTACGTGTTCATGCACGCGTTCATCTTCCGGGGCCTTAAGGGCCAGGGAAATCGCCTCCGCGACGACCTGCATATCCTCTTCCTTAAATCCCCGGCTAGTGAGGGCCGGCGTACCCAGTCGAATCCCACTGGTCACAAAGGGGCTTTGCGGGTCAAAGGGAATAGTATTCTTATTTACCGTAATGCCTACTTCATCCAGTACTTTTTCCGCGACTTTGCCGGTCAAGTTTTGCTGCCGTAAATCAACCAGCATCAAGTGATTATCCGTACCTCCGGAAACTAGGCGAAAACCTCTTTCCATAAGTCCCTGGGCTAAGGCCTGGGCATTTAAAATGATTTGTTTTTGGTATACCCTAAACTCCTCGGTTAAGGCTTCTTGCAAACAAACGGCCTTAGCGGCAATAGCATGCATCAAAGGCCCACCTTGAATCCCGGGGAAAACGGCTTTATCAATTGCAGCCGCATACGGAGCTTGACAAAGAATCATCCCTCCCCGCGGTCCCCGCAAGGTCTTGTGGGTAGTGGTCGTGACAATCTGAGCGTACGGTACCGGATTAGGATGAAGCTCAGCTGCAACTAATCCGGCGATATGAGCAATATCCACCATTAAAATAGCGCCTACTTCTTGAGCGATAGCCCCAAAACGGGAAAAATCCAAAACCCGTGGGTAAGCACTAGCCCCGGCTACGATCATGCGCGGTCGGTGTTTACGGGCTAATTCGGCGACCACGTCATAATTTATAGTTTCGGTTTTTTCATCTACTCCGTAGGCAACAAAGTTATAATAAACGCCTGAGATATTTACCGGACTCCCGTGGCTTAAATGTCCACCATGGGATAAATCCATGCCTAAAACCGTATCTCCCGGTTTTAAAAAAGCGAAGTATACTGCTGTATTCGCTTGCGCCCCGGAGTGGGGCTGTACGTTAGCATGTTCCGCTCCAAAGATTTTTTTCGCGCGCTCGCGGGCTAGGTTCTCCACAACATCGACGCATTCGCAACCACCGTAGTACCTTTTTCCCGGATACCCTTCGGCATACTTGTTGGTCATCACGCAACCCTGAGCCGCCATTACCGCACGGCTCACAAAGTTTTCCGAGGCGATTAATTCTAATTTGTTACTTTGTCTTTTTTCCTCGTTTTCAATAGCTTCCGCTGCCTCCGGGTCTACCGGCATAACATACTGCCGTATGTAATCCACAAAACTTCCCCCTTGTGATTTTATGAGCTTATCTATTCGCTGCACACTTGACTATTCCTCTATATTTGTACCCTATTTTCGCTAGAACGGCAATATTTTTCTTCAATCGCTCGTATTTTATCTAAACGCCGAGCGTGTCGCCCGCCGGCAAATTCAGCCTCTAACCAAGTCTTAACAATTTCTCGAGCTAAGCCTGATCCCAATACTCTTCCCCCTAACACCAGGATGTTGGCGTCGTTATGCTCACGGGCGGCCCGAGCCGAAAAGGAGTCGTTGCAAAGCGCTGCTCGAATCCCCGGTACCTTATTGGCTGCAATACTAATGCCGATACCGGTCCCACAAAACAGGATCCCCCGATCGAATTGACCGCGTCGAACCGCTTCTGCTACAACCAAAGCTAAGTCCGGGTAGTCCACGGCCTCGTTATTAAAAGTACCATAATCTTCAAAAAGATAATCGTTTTCCTGCAGATACTGTCGTATCTCCTCTTTTAAAACCCAACCTCCGTGGTCTGCGGCTAACGCTATCTTCAAACCAGTTTAATCCTCCTTTTTCTCGTTCAACTTTTGGACGAGATCCTTAACCATCCGGCTCAAATGTTCTCGCAATTCCCAAGCTACTTGTTGGTATACCTGTAAGGGCCGGCCAATAGGATCCGGCAGATCCCCACTTTCTAATTTTCTTCTCAGATTCATTACTTCTTGCCATTCCATCCAGGTCGCGTCAGCCAATTTTTCGCGCCACCCCTGCAGTTGATCGTCTACTTTTTGCAGACGCTGCCGTAAGGCTTCCCGTTCTTGTTCTAAAGCGGTTAGATCTATACCCCAGCTGGTGGCTAAGGCCTGCTCTTTTTCTTCTATCTGTTGCATTAATTCCGCCAAGCGCAGCTCAAGTTCATTCGGGTCTTCCGCCGGTTCTGCCCATTGCTTTAAGGCATAAACCCGCTCCGCGGCCATCGGAACTAATTGTAGCACCTTCTGCCGGTGAGCCCAAGTCATGGTCAAAATCAAATCGGCTTCTTTAATCATTTGCGGGGTTAGTAAACGGGCTTGATGTCCGGAAAGATCAATCCCTTGTTTTTCTAGGGCGGCCACTGCTTCGGGGGTAGCCGGTTGCCCCGGATAAGCTGCGATTCCAGCGGATACTACCGTTACCCGATGGTCCAGCCCATGTTCTTGCAATAAATCACGCGCAATAGCTTCGGCCATACTACTGCGACAGGTGTTACCCGTACAAACTAAGAGGATTTTCAATGGTTTCTCTCCTTCCGGTCAAAATTATATGTTTTTAAACGACCATACGGATTCCGACCAAAACTAATATAATTCCGCCCAGTAAGCCGGCCCAGTGACCGATCTTTTCTCCTAAATAGCGACCAAATAACAATCCGGCCGCGGTCATTAATCCGGCAACTAGGCCGATAGTGATTACGATTACCGGTAGTTGGGCCGCGGCTAACGTTCCTAGCCCAAAACCGGCGCTTAAGGCATCGAGGCTCAAACTCCCACTCAGAATTATCAGTCCCCAGGCGGACCGAGGCGGAGAAACCGCCGCCTGAGATTTAAAAGGTTCCCGCATCATTTGTAAACCGAGCAAAATTAACACGCCGGCGCCTAGCCAGACCGCATATCCGCCTACCAGATTACCCAAAACGCTCCCCAAAAATACGCCAATCAAAGGCATTAATACATGAAACCCTAGTACCGTTCCCGATAAAAGAATTAAATAGCGCGTACCTACTCCAGCCATGCCAATGCCTAAAGCCGCGGAGAGAGCATCAGTACCCAGAGCCACCGCTACCAAGAGCAACGCTGGCCAACTCATAATCAGCCGCCCCCTATATTCGCATCACTTGTCCACCGCAAGCCCGACGTAAACGATCCATAATGGCCAGTCCCAAACCTTCTTCCGGAAAACTTTCCACTAAAATCAAATCTACCTCGGCTAAATCACACTCCCGCAAAATCTTAAACAAATACAAAGCCACATCGGCCATATTCTCCCGACTCCCGATCACTCTTACGTATTCGGGTGGGTTAGCGGCGGCGTAATATAAAGCGGCATTTTCGCTGCTAGTTAGCACGCCTACGGTATGGCCTTGAGCCCGTAACTGATCCACGGCTTGTAAAATCTTTTCCACTGAGGGCTGACTTCCGTCTTCCCCTTCTATTAAAAGCAGGGGTTTTTCCGGGGCATAATGCGTGTAGCGCATGCCGGGCGAGGGAGGAACTCCCTCGTTAGCGCGACCGGTTGGGGTCCCCAATCCTACGTCACTTTTCTGTAAGTCTTCCTTTACTACTACGTTGGGTATTACCGCCCGCAACTTCTCCAGGGTTACCCCCCCTGGTCGCAGTACCGTTGGGACCGGGCCGGTTAGGTCGAGAACCGTTGATTCTACCCCTACCCCGGTTTCCCCAGCCACCAGAATTAATTCTACCCGGCCGCCTAAATCTTCCATCACGTGCCCGGCATCAGTGGGACTGGGTTTTCCGGAACGATTAGCACTCGGTGCCGCAATCGGCACCCCGGCAGCTCGGATTAAGTCTTCAGCTACCCGATGGTCGGGCCAACGGATAGCTACGGTGTCCAGTCCGGAGGTGACCTCAGCTGGAACCTGAGGATGCCGGGGAAGGACTAAGGTTAACGGTCCCGGCCAGAACCGTTCTCCCAAAAGACGTGCCGGTTCACTAACGGCGACGACTAATTGATCAAGGCTTGACCAATCCGCGATATGCACAATTAATGGGTTATCTAGGGGACGGCCTTTAGCTAAAAATATTTGCTGCACCGCCTCCGGATCGAGAGCGTTAGCCCCCAAACCGTAAACGGTTTCCGTTGGAAAAGCTACCAGACCGCCTTGCCGAATAATTTCGCCCGCGTGAGCCATAATTTCTGGTTCGGGGTTAGCGGCATCAACAATCTGAAATTCGGTATCAACTATTCTTGGACTAAACAAAGTCATTATTCGTTCCTCCCGTAGCCCGGGCATATATTACCCGCTCTCTTCCCCCATAATCTAATTTAACCTGTACGTTTTCCCACTGATCGTTAAATAGTTTTAAGGCTGCTTTACGCTGATCAAAACCAATTTCAATAATTAAAGCGCCTCCAGGTTTAAGGTATTCAAGGGACTGAGGAATCATTCGGCGATAGTACTGTAAGCCATCCCGTCCCCCATCCAGCGCACTTAAAGGTTCTTGTAAGACCTCGCGCATCAAATGAGGTAATTCATTAGATGGTATATATGGAAGGTTGGCCGTAAGCAAATCTACCTGTCCTTTATATGGAGTATTTTCTAACGGAGCTAATAGGTCCCCTTCATAAAAAGTCACCTGTTCCTCAACGCCATGTCTACGCGCATTACGCCGGGCTATTTCTAAAGCCCGGTCTGAAATGTCCAGGCCTAGGATTCGCGCCTGGGGCAGATAGCGAGCTAGAACAATCGCGATATTCCCGCTTCCGGTTCCTACGTCCACAATCAAGGGCGCCTGATCCCCGGAAACTAAGGCGCGATTTTCCCGTTGTTCGCGCGGCCCCACCTGGGTATGACCCAGGTATTCTAACGCGGTTTCGACCAATACCTCGGTATCCGGTCGCGGAATCAGTACCTGCCGGTTTACTTCAAAGGGCAAGGACATAAACTCCTTTTCTCCAATCAGGTAAGCAGCCGGAGTCCCCATGACCCTCTGCTTAATCTTTTCCCGGTAACGAGCTAGTTCTAATGGCTGCAGCGGCTGCTCCAAATTTATATACAGCTGAACCCGACTTTTACCCAAAACTTTACCCAGCAGGATTTCCGCCTCCAAACGAGGGTTTTCCAGGCGCTTGCCGGTAAAGTATTCAGCGGTCCAAGCCAAGCATTTTCCAATAGTCCACGGACGGTCCTGCTTCAATTTACTACCTTCGCCTTTCTTTTTATCGTTTTACGCTTTTTGCTTCTCTAAATCCAACGATACCTTAATCCGCATGTTTTAATTGTTCAGCCTGCGCATTAGTTATGAGGGCATCAATAAATTCATTTAACTCGCCATCCAAAACCTGGTCCAGTTTGTAGAGCGTCATTCCGATACGGTGGTCACTGACCCGACCCTGGGGATAATTATAGGTCCGAATCCGCTCACTACGATCTCCGGAACCGACCTGATTACGCCGGGCACTGGCCAGTTCTCCTTGTTGCTCTTCCTGGGCCCGATCAAAGAGCCGGGCACGTAGCACCCGCATGGCTTTATCTTTATTCTTGTGCTGCGATTTTTCATCCTGACAGCTAACTACGATCCCGGTCGATAAGTGCGTAATCCGGACCGCAGACTGCGTCGTATTTACCGATTGGCCGCCGGGACCGCTAGAACAAAAGATATCAATCCGGATATCATTCGGGTTAATTTCCACCTCAACCTCCTCGGCTTCAGGTAAGACAGCTACCGTTGCGGCTGAAGTATGGATCCGTCCACTCGCCTCAGTGGTTGGTACCCGCTGTACCCGGTGTACGCCACTTT
>JAAYQE010000046.1 GCA_012519455.1 Syntrophomonadaceae bacterium | reverse complement strand
GGTTGGCCAGGAGGAATCCGAAGAATCCCGTTTGCTGTTGGTCGAGGTAGGGCAGAGAACGATTGCGCTTTTGGTGGATGAAGTTTCGGAGGTTTTGTCGATCCCCGTCGAAAAAATCAGTTCCCTATCGGGTTTAGAAATGGGATTAGGAAATTCGGTAAGCATTGAAGGGGTAGCTAACCTTGAAGAGGGGTTTTTAATCCTAATTAATGTGGAGTCCCTATTGCTTAACGTAGGCTAAATTTAAACCCGGGGGCGATGTTTAGTTGTAGATTTAGGGATCTGGAGCAGGTATCGAGCCTGCTCCTTTCCTTTTGATGGGCATATTCGGATAACTTGATGGGCCGTATTAGGACAACTCTTGTATGGCGTAGAATGTGGTGAGCGGGATGCCGTTTATTAGTCTAGGTTAGTACAGGAGGAGGTCAAAATGAAGGCAGCCATCTATATCCGGGTAAGTACCGAAGAACAGGCACAACATGGTTTTTCACTTAACGAACAACGGGAAGCCTGTCACAATAAAGCGGTAAGCTTGGGTGCGGTAATCATTCGGGAATACGCCGATGAAGGTATTTCCGGCGCCACCCTGGAACGGCCGGGTTTAACAGCTTTACGCGAGGCGGTACAGCAGAAGGAGGTAGAAGTGGTAATCATACGTGATCCGGACCGTTTATCGCGTCGATTGTCGCATCAGTTGTTACTTACGGAAGAATTAGAGAACGCCGGAACCCGGCTAGAGTTTATTGATTTTGATTGGAAGGATACACCAGATGGTCGGCTTTTTTATGCGATTAGGGGAGCAATTGCGGAGTACGAAAAAGAAAAAATTCGAGAACGGATGATGCGAGGAAAATTACAGAAAGCCCGACAAGGCGGAATACCTATGGGCTTCTATAATTATGGTTATATCTATGATCCAGAAACCGGACAGGTAAAGGTGCACCGTGACGAGGCCGCGGTAGTAAAAGATATATTTAAGTGGTTTACGGAGGAAGATCTTGGTCTAAACGGTTTAGCCAAGAGATTAAATGCAAAGGGTATTCTTTCTCGGCACCATAAAAAATGGCATCGACAGGTAATTAAACAAATTCTCCAAAACACGGTTTATAAAGGTTCCTGGAAGTATAAGGACATTTTTATTCCCGTTCCGGCCATTGTTGAGGATACCCTCTGGGAGGCAGCTCAGGAAAAATTAAAAGTGGTTCGCCAGTTGTGGGCCGGTAGCGGACCTAATCGTTATTTATTATCAGGACTGATGACCTGTGGTAATTGCGGTAATTCACTGACCGGTTTATACACCCACTGGTGGGGACAAAAAGAAAGGCGCTATTCTTGCCGAAAAAAACACCCGGGCGCCGCAAACCCGGGGTGTATTCCGGGAAAATCATTCCGAGCGGAGGAACTGGAAAGAACAGTTTGGGCTCAAGTTGTTTCCTGGCTTCAGTTTCCTGAAGTTTTACTTAACGAAGTGCTTCATTCTTTCTCCTCGCCCGGGAATCTTAACGAGGAACTAACTAGGGTAGAAAAATATTTGCGCGGAATAGAAAAAGGGAGGCAGGCATTAATCGAGGCTTTAGGTGCCGGTTTTTTAGATTTGGATACCCTTACTCAGGAAAAATTAATCAATCTCCGTAAACGCAAGGAGGCCTTGGAACAAAGAAAAAAGGAATTATTAAACCAGACGCGGCTAACTGGTAATAATTTATCTAGACGGGAGTATTATCAGCAGCTAAGTCAAGAAGTTCTAGTTGCATTAGATACTTTAGATTTTGCAGAAAAGCGAGCTATCGTGAGAGCATTAATTATTCAGATAAAAGTATTTAGTCTAATAGAACAAAGTCAAGCTAGGGATCGGGAACTGCGTATCATTTTAATCGTTCGGATGCCGGAACCAAAAAATAATAACAATTTTTCCCGCTAGGTATAGTCAGCAAAACGGAAATATTAATGCACCTGCGGGTGATACGCAAATCTAAAGGAGAAGTATCGTTATATGATCCTATTGGAACGGATAAAGAAGGTAACGAAATTTCGCTGATCGATATTTTAGGTACAGCGCCGGAAGTGGTACAAGAGATTGTAGAGGCACAAATGGAAGAAGCCCGTTTAAGAGAAAAAGTCAAGCGTTTATCTTCAAGAGAAAGAAATGTTTTGGAGTTACGCTTTGGGTTATTTAATGGCTTCCGTAAAACTCAGCGAGAGATTGCCCGCATGTTAGGGATATCGAGAAGTTACGTTAGTCGCATTGAAAAGCGGGCAATCCAAAAGCTAATGCGCGAGATAGCCTTAGAAAACCAGTCATCAGAAGCAAAATATTAGTACCTTTCAATCGTTTAACTAGCTTAGCCGAGGTTTTTAGCCTCGGTTCTATTTTTTTCTAACGTTAAAGAGATCCTGGTTCAATGATATAATAACCTGAGAAAGATAGCCGTATTTCCTGACCTGGACTTATCTTGTGGTAAAGTTTGGATGATGATATAATCTAAGGCGTAATGGATGGAGGTCGTACATTGAGAAAACAATTAGCTCGGCTGCTTAAACCGAAATTATACGTTAGCCATATTTTCGAAGTATCGCTTGAACACTTAACCCAACTGGGGATGAAGGGAATTATGGTGGATTTAGATAATACGCTTACTCCCTGGAATAGTGAGGTACTAGCGCCCGAGACGATTGCGTGGTTAAAAGCAGCTAAGGGTTATGGGTTTAAGGTCTGTATGGTTAGCAATAATAAAGGAGAAAGAATTGATCGCATCGCTAGCTTCTTGGAAATTCCCTTTGTTGCTAGGGCCAATAAACCTTTACGCCGAGCTTTTATTCGGGGCCTAGAGGTTCTTGATACTAAACCCTACGAAACCGTAGTAATCGGCGATCAGGTTTTTACTGATGTTTTAGGGGGAAATAGACTGGGTATGTATACGATCCTAGTTATTCCTATTAGTCGTATCGAATTTGTAGGGACGCGTTTAATGCGGATACCGGAAAGAGCGTTGTTAAGTTTAATACGGAGGCCAGATTAAAATGAGCAGCCTGGGGATGATTACCGGTAATACGAGAATTTTAGGCGTAATGGGCTATCCGGTAGCCCATTCCTTTTCTCCCGTGATGTATAATGCTGCTTTTGCCCACAGTGGATTGGACTGGGTTTATCTGGCTTTTTCAGTACCTCCCGGAAACTTGCCGGAAGCGTTGGCCGGTTTAAGGGCTCTGGGGATGACGGGAGCTAACCTAACGATCCCGCATAAGGAAGCGGCCCTTAAGCATCTCGATTATCTGACGCCTGAGGCGGACCTGATTGGAGCGGTTAATGTCTTACGAATAGAGAACGATTTACTTATAGGGCATAATACGGATGGGACTGGATTTTTACAGTCTTTGTCCCGAGAGGCTAATTTTATTCCACAGCAGAAAAAGGTACTTATTCTAGGGGCCGGAGGAGCGGCTCGAGCGGTGGCTTTAACGCTAGCGCGCCGTGGCGCGCTAGAGATAGTAATTGCTAATCGAACGCAGCAGCGGGGGGTTGAACTAGCGTTAGAGGTACAGAAAAAAACTGGAGTTAAAGCCGAGGGAATAAGTCTAGAACCGGAAGCTTTAGCCGCAGCAGTCCAAACAGCAGACTTGGTAGTACAAGCTTCTTCGGTGGGGATGTATCCGCAAAGCGAAGCGCCGGACTGGTTTAAACCGGAGTGGTTATCTCCTTCTACCCTGGTCTGTGATTTAATTTATCGTCCACGACCTACTAGGTTTTTGCAGTTAGCGGACCAAAGAGGGTGTCTTACCCTAGATGGATTAGGTATGCTGTTATATCAGGGGGTACAATCTTTTACTTGGTGGACCGGCTTAACCGCTCCGGTAGAAATAATGCGGCAGGCTTTGGAACGATGGGTACCGGATTAAAGAAAAAGAAGAAAGATTTAGATAAGGCGGTCATGGGTTTCACTATCGTCGAAATAATGGCCGTATTAGCTCTATTCTTGATTTTAAGCGCCGGTGCGGTTACGCTTTTTACCCGGACCATGGCTAGCTATCGACTGCAGCAGACCGCCGATCAAATGGCCTGGGAAATCCGAACCCAGCAGCAGGAAGCTATCGCTTACGGATCGGCAAGACAAATGGAGTTTTTTCTGTTTGGGAATTACTATCAAATAATGGAGCCAGAGTATCGAAATGTTTTTCTTCTCCCGGGTATTGAATACGTATATATTAGTTTTCCTCCCACCGGGTATCGTAGTTTGTTGAAATTTAATGCCAGCGGTTGTCCGGACCGAGGAGGAACGATTGCCCTAAAAAATAAATATGGGAAACATCGGTACGTTATTATTTCTCCGGTTGTTGGTCGCATTCGGATATCTGAGGTACGACCGGCGAATTGAGATCAAAGTCCAGGGAAAATTAGCTGAAAAGTTGAAAAGCTAAAGATTCCTAATAAAAGGTGGAGATGAGATGAGTAATTTACGTTATTTAACGGATGGCG
>JAAYQE010000045.1 GCA_012519455.1 Syntrophomonadaceae bacterium | reverse complement strand
TTAAAAATTATCGCTGACTTTTTCATATGGAATTAAATCGATTTCATTTAATTTGCTGGCATCAAATCTGAAGTGGCCACTTATTTCTTGTCTTGTCAAAGCATCTTCTTCTCGGACCGGCTGCCCACCATTATGTATGATATAGGGAACACCATCTTTATTGCGTCGGTCTGATACTATGGCGATATGTTTTTCACCATACGTTACGATATCCCCCGGTTGCCATTGTTCTATTTTTGTAGGATCAAGTGTCAATGAAACGGCATACCGCTCAAAAAACACTTTCAGATTTGGCACTCTCCGAAAGTCAATATTTGGATCTCTTTTGCCGGCAGTATTAGGATATAAGCCAATATTTTCTTTTATATCTTTATCTACCATGTCTTTTAGGCAATACCCGGCATTTTTAAAAGCTCGCCATATGACATCAGTACAAACCCCAATATCATCAGAAGGATAGCCCCCACTCTGATAAGAACCATCATATTTCGGTTTGTTTTCTGCATCTTTCCGCGCTCCAATCATAATATCCGTGTAATCGTCTATGCCATTACCATTATAATCCACAGAACTGGTGACGGTTTTTATGCCAAATTCTTCGGCCGGGTAGTATCTTTTAGGAATAAAATTCCAGTAATCTGCAATATAAACAATCACTCCTATACAAAACAAGACAAATACTAGGCCCAATAGTTTTAACGTTTTCTTTATGTTCAAAATAATACCCTCCTTCCATAACATATTAAATCCGGGCATGGATGCCCGGTCATTGTACATCTGTACTCTAACGACTATGGATTTGAAATTACATTATATAATTTTATCTGTTTCATCTTTCCTAACTCCTAAGCTGTTGAACCCTATGGCTTTTTCATTTCCCCTATTAAATTGGAAACTTCTTGCTGCGCTTCACTCTTATTAAATATCGCATATCTAAAAAAGGCAAATCCGTCAACTTTTCCCGTCGTTCTGGCCGCCAATACCTGTCTGGCAATGATATCATCGTAACGCAGCCATTCGGAAACCAAATTATTGTCAGAAACGTTTATCCCTGCGTTAGCCATATTCAAACCAATATATAATTTTGCATTTCCCTTGGCCGCAAGACTAATCCAAGTCTTTAAATTATTCTCATAGGCGTACGGTGCAATTTTGCCCGAAGAATCTCTTCTCTCAAAGCCCCAGTAAAGCTGCGGCATTATGTAATCCACATATCCCGGGTTTGACAGCCAAGTATCAATATCCACAAAGTAAACAGTATCATCGCGCAAACGGTCCACATTGCCCGCCGGACTGATTCCGAATTCAATGTTAGAATTAATTTTCTTAACTGCCGCATAGACATCCTTAACCAGCACATTTACGTTATGGCGACGCCAATTTGCAATACTCAGGGTACTTCCCGATACATCATATTCCGGCTTGTCAAAACACAGTGAAGGATCATTGTCATTAACAGAAGGATAGAAGTAATCATCGAAATGGATCCCGTCTACATCGTATTTCGAAACGATTTCCTTAATTCCATCTACTACCATCTGTCTTACCTGCGGAACCGAAGGATTCAGATAATATTCCCCTTTATGTAAAAGCACCCATCGGTCATTTAAAGTATTATTGTCAGAAAGCCAAACCTTTGCCGGATTACTTGCTGCCACCTGATTCCATTTGTTGCCGTAGCCCGTCACCCGGTAAGGATTCAGCCAGGCATGGAACTCGAGTCCTCTGCTGTGAGCTGCCGAAATCATGTATTCGAGAGGATCGTACCCCGGGTCAACGCCCTGTTTTCCGCTGGCAAAAGAAGACCATGGATAATACGTGGAGGGATATATAGCATCACAGTGGGAACGAACTTGGACAATAACCGCATTCATCCCTAAATCAACACAACGGTCAAGCATTCTATCTACGGCCGCCTTAAACCCGGCTTCGTCTTTCGGCATTTCCATGTACTCAAGATATGAAATCCACATGGCATCCAGTTCTCTGTTGCGTGATGTACCCTCACCTTGATTAGGTTCAGCGGCACCTTCGGTAACACTCCCATCAGTTCTGACCACAACAGTTCGGTTAACATTATCCCATGAAACGCCTGCTCCAAAGGCTTCAAGAACAGCCCTAATTGGCAGATACGTCCGGCCATCCTTGATAACTGCAGAGGTATCATTTGTTACTGACACTCCATTGACTAAAATATATGTTTGTCCGACCGGCACTTGCACCGTGATCCCGTTTTTTTCGACAATGGCTGTGCTGGTAGCGTTGTCCCAGGAAACCGCAGCCCCGAAGGACTCTGTTACACCGCGAAGCGGCACTAGCGTTCTGTTGTTTGAATCTATATAAGGCTTGCCATACCCACTTGGGAACACAACCGATTTTCCATCAATCGTAACTCCGATGTCAGACATCGCAATTGTCGATGTCATCTCCCATGGAGTGAAGCAAACTACCGCAATCATCAGCACAGCTAAAATCCCCATTGTTAGCTTTTCACCAATTCTAAGGTTCTTTCTCTTTTTCATAATCCCCATACCTCCTCGTATAATAGTGATTAAGCCGAGGGGCTTGTGATCAGCCCCTTAGGTTGCTAAATCCAGAAAACCGTTGATGGCAATATTAAAGCAAGTAAAAAAGGGGGGAAATGTCACCATATTACCTCCCCATTAAGAAAATCTGGCATTATAGGGCCAATATTGTAGTGGATAATGAGAATCTTGAATGGCCATGGAGTAGTTCTAATCGCTACGATAGCTTGTTAAGAGGATTTGAAAAAAAACCTAGTGGTTTCAATTAGATTTTTTCAAAGTCTTACTATGATCAAGTTCGTCATCACAAACAATCTCAAGTTTACCATCTGCAATCATTTTTTTAATACAATGTAACCTGGGTATCGAGGTTATTACCATCAAAATTTATTCAACCTTTAACCCTAATAATTCAAGTTTAGCAGAAAACAGCTATTAAACAACCCTAATTTTCATTAGTGGTTGTACCTGGCGGGCACGGGTGGTTAGAATAAAAATAAAATAAGCTAAAGATCTAAAGCGAAGAAGAAGTGCTGTTACGAGACTTAACGGGGTATAAAGATTATTGTTTAAAGACACGTTATCGTTTGATCCCATTTGTTTGGTAAAGAGTTCGAATATGCAATGCCGAGAAGCGGGCCTCTATAAAATATTCTTCAAGGTGACCGCTTCCTTTTCCGGTATATGTTCGATCATTAGTTTTAACTCCGAAAGCTGTCCTTGGGAAAGGGAGCGGTTCTGGCTGGCTACATACTCTTTGACTCTGGCCAAAGAGAATTCAATGTTATCCATTTCCTGATGCTCAAGAAATATGGGCCACCACCGGGCCTTTTGGTCCCAGAGTTTTTCTAGTTGAATAGTTTTCTTTACGGCTTTATCCCACCGGTCCTGTTCGATTTCAGCACTAATTGAATCTATTTCCCGGGCTAATCCCCGGGCAGTAGTTTCCAGTGAGTGGTTGGTCCATAAGCCCAAAGTAATTAGTAAGGCTAGCATTACGACTAATGGAGCTAGTACTCTCACGGATTAGCCAACACCCCTTTGAATCGTTCTCCTGTTGAGGTTTTAAGCTGGTAAAACAGTTTCCCCTCGGTATCCAGGCTAGCAAAAAAAACATCTTTAACGTTATTAATTCCGAATTTACTCAATTCTCCCTGTAACCACGCTAGGCTTAGATTTATTTTCTTTAAATTGTCTTCATTAACATGACCATCAATTATAATGGTAGTCGGCAGACCCTCGTATTTCGTCGTTATACTCAAGTCCTCCGGTGTCACTGGCCTTTTTTGCGATTTAAAAATCACACTGAGCTGGCCGCCGGTCTCCAAAACGGCATACTCCACATCTGCGATGTTAGGTGCATTTTTAGAACGCAGCTGCTCAAGCAAATCACTCAAGTTATAACGCAGCCTACTTAGCTCCTCTTCATTAATTTTGGAGTTTTCAACCAATATACTGGGTTTGCCACAGATTATTCCCCGTATCTTTTCGCTTTTTAAGGAGATGTAAGCTAAAGTAACCTGGACAACAAAGAGAACAAAAATAGGAATTAGTCCTCCAAGAAGAGGGATACTGGTGTTTTCCATGGGAATAGCGGCCAACTCTGAAATCATAATGATAATGACCAACTCATAAGGTTGCAGTTGGCCAATCTGTCTTTTCCCCATAATACGGAGAAATATAAACGTCACCGTAAACAATATTAAGGTGCGAATAATAACCAGAATCATTTTATCTTATCTTCCTCAGCACATAAAAATTTACATATAAGGTATTGTTTACGGTGTTTCACGATTTTATGTATTAAGGTAAATGTTAGGGGTTATCTAACATCTACGGAGCCGTGAATTTCATGGTATTTTTCATGCGTATATTATCTAATTTTAACTAGCAATTATTGTTTACGCATCCGCAGGGAATTTGGCGTTACTTCTACCAGTTCATCGTCGGCGATGAATTCCAAACACTGCTCCAGGCTCATCAATCGAGGCGGCGTTAGTTTGATCGCAATATCGGCGGTTGAACTGCGGATATTGGTTAATTGCTTCTTCTTGCAGACATTAATCGCCAGATCTCCGGGACGGGAATGCTCTCCCACGATCATTCCTCGATAAACTGGAACCCCTACGCCCACAAACAGTTCCCCCCGCTCTTGGGCGTTTTCTAGGCCGTAAGAATTTGTCTCGCCATCTTCAAAAGCTATCAGGGACCCCTTTTGTCGGGTTTGGATCTCCCCCCGGTGAGAAGCATAGTGGTGGAAAGAATGATGCATAATACCCAGCCCTCTGGTATTGGTCAAGAACTCGGAACGAAACCCGAACAGGCCCCGGGTTGGCACATAAAATTCGAGGTATACCTGGCCATCTCTCTTGTGCAACATATTGACCATCTCGCTCTTACGGGGACCAAGCGCCTCAATAATGATTCCTACATAGGCTTCTGGAACCTCCATAACTAATTCCTCAATCGGCTCGCATCTTACCCCGTCTATTTCCCGTTCGATTACCTGCGGCCGGGAAACTTCAAATTCATACCCCTCCCGGCGCATCGTCTCAATCAAGATCGAAAGATGCAGTTCCCCGCGACCGGAAACCAGAAACGCGTCCGGTGAATCCATGGCTTCCACCCGCAGGCTAATGTCAGATTCCAATTCCCGTAATAGCCTCTCTCCCAGTTTACGTGAGGTGACGTATGCGCCTTCCCGCCCGGCGAAAGGGCTTTTATTTACCCGGACCGCGACCGCTACGGTAGGTTCGTCAATTCTTATAAAGTTAAGGGGAACCGGGTTTTCCAGATCAGCTATGGTGTTACCCACATTGATGTCCTCCAACCCGGCTACGACGACAATCTCCCCGGCCGCCGCTTCATCTGCAGGAGTTTTTTTCAATCCATCGAAAATATAGAGTCCGGCCAATCGTTGACGCCTTAATACCCCGTTACTCCCGATCACTACCACTTCTTGCTTGGTGTGGATTCGACCATTTTGCACCCGGCCTACTGCCTGGCGTCCCAAATAAGGATCGTAATCGATCATCGTAACCCCTAATTGTAGAGCTGCGTCCGGGTCTCCCCCCGGGTCCGGAATTTTTCCCACAATCATCTCAAAAAGCGGTTTTAGATCCACCCCTGGAACATCCGGATCCAGGGAAGCTAATCCGGCCCGAGCGTTGGTGTACACGACCGGAAAATCTAGTTGCTCGTCGCGGGCTTCCAGGTCCATAAACAGTTCCAGCACTTCGTCCAGCACCGCGTCCGGCCGCGCATTAGGCCGATCGATTTTGTTGATCACCACGATGGGCGCCAGACCGGCAGCCAGTGCCTTGCGTAAGACAAAACGGGTCTGTGGCATTGGGCCCTCAAAGGCATCTACCAGCAGCAATACCCCGTCAACCATCTGGACAATACGTTCCACCTCTCCGCCGAAGTCGGCATGACCGGGAGTGTCTACGATGTTGAATTTATAGCCGCCATAAAATACCGCGGTATTTTTGGCCATGATCGTGATGCCTCGTTCCCGCTCCAGTTCATTGCGGTCTAAGATGCGCTCCTCTACTACCTGCTTCTCATGAAATACACCACTTTGTTTCAGCATCCCATCTACCAGAGTAGTCTTACCGTGGTCTACGTGGGCGATAATCGCCAAATTACGAATTTTTTTCCGTATCATGTAACAACCTTCCCGTGAAATTCAATATAATCCCTGTTCACACTCGGTTTTTATTATAACCTTCTGTAAGGCAGTTTACGAGAACAAATAACAGGCTGACCGGTAGTTTTTGCGCAATTTAAAAACCGCCTCACGGACGGTTTTTAAATTATCAAGCGGTAAAAAAACAAATAGCAACAGTTAACGGTTCAACCTTGACTGGCCAGCTTAACTTTGGACCTAGACCCAACGACCATGGTCACAATGGCCAAAACCGAAATGCTAATCGCGGTCAGGTAGCCCAGGTTTAGTCCCATGTCCAGCATGAATCCTCCTAAGGCGGGTCCAATAGCCCGACCCAGACTGTCATATCCTTGAAGAACCCCCATGGAGAATCCCTGACCACTTTCGGCCCGTTTGGAAACAGCAGATGAAATAGAGGGGCGCATCAGCCCTACCCCGGCTGCAAACACAAACATAAAAACTATAGAACTGGGCACGTCAAACGTGAATATAAATAGGACAAAGCTCAACCCCATTAAAGTAATCCCCGTCAAGGCCGTCTTTTCTTCACCTACCCGATTGATGAAGCGTCCGACCAGCATTCCTTGTACCAGGGTTGAGGCTACTCCAGCAGCGGTAAAAGACCAACCTATGTCGCGAGCCGTGAAACCTAGTTTGGCGCCGGTAAAAAGAGCAAAAGTACCATGGTGAATAGCTTCACCCGTACTAGCTAGGAGCATGAATACAAAAAGCAAGGCCAGAGGGGTCTTAAGTCCGGCTAACAAGGATACCCTCTGAATTCTACGGTAAATACGGTTTTCCTCAGGAAGAGACTCTTTTAGAATTAGCAACACTCCAACACTGTTAACTAAGGCTAGCAATCCGGAAAACAAGAAAGGAAAACCCAGGGAAACTTCCGAAAGTAAGCCGCCTATAGCCGGGCCAAAAATCATTCCGATCCCCATGGCCGCACCGATCAACCCCATACTTTTTCCCCGATTTTCAATACTGGTAGTATCAGCTACATAAGCCATCGCCGTAGGCATCGTAGCACAGGACATAATACCGCCGGCAATCCGGATAAGATAAAGCTGCCATAATTTGGTGGCAAAGGCAAAGAGAATAAAAGTAACGGCAAAACCGACGATTCCCATCAATAACACCGGTTTACGGCCCAACCGATCCGAGTAAGTTCCCCAAATAGGAGCAAATATAAACTGGCAGATAGCATAGACCGTTATCAGCAAACCTAGTTGAAAAGCGTTAGCCCCCAAGGACTCAGCATAATAAGGAAGTACCGGCATAATAATGCTAAACCCTACCCCCACCAGGAAAATGGAAATAAAAAGAACTAACAGTCCACCTTTTTCTGTTTTTTCAGACAAAATTGTTCATCTCTTTTCTACATTAACGTTAAGTTTAACTACTCCTTAAATATGCTGAATCCCAGGCCGAAAAAATCATTTTTACGTAATTCGTATAAATATTTTACCATGGAACGCAATGATTAGCTAATTTGAGTTTTGCCCATAATTTTTTTAAAATCTGCCTACGATAATTTTACTCTAAGTTCCTGCAGGGAGGCGTTGTATCGACAAATTGTGATATAATTATTGAAATAATACACTTGAGGAGATTATGATGGCGGTTAAGCTAGTTACAGACAGTACTTCTTATATTGACGAAAATACACAAAAAAACCTGGATATTAAAGTCGTACACTTAAGTGTACATTTTCCAGATGAATCCTTCGATGAGACCATGGTACCTTATGACTATTTCTACGAAAAAATTGAAAAAGATGATATCATTCCTACTTCCTCCCAACCTACCCTGCAAGAAATCTATGATGTTTTCAAGGAAATTATCGTACGCGGTGAGGAGGTATTGGGGATTTTTTTATCCGCCAAAATGAGCGGCACCTATGCATCAGCTTTGATGGCTAAAAAGATGATAATGGAAGAATACCCGAAGGCCTGCATTGAAGTAATCGACTCGAAAACTAACTGTATGGCCATGGGTATTCAAGTGATTGAAGCAGCTATGGCGGCAAAATCCGGTAAAAAAATGAAAGAGGTAATTGAAACGGCCCAACGCATTATGGAAAGGGTCCGCTTCTATTTTGTGCCGGCTTCGCTACAATACTTGATAAAAGGTGGAAGAATCGGTGGAGCTGCTGCTTTAATCGGCTCCCTACTCCATATTAGACCGATTCTCTTTGTCAATGATGGTATGACCGATGTATTCGAACGCGTAAGAGGTACTCATAGAGCTATCAACCGCATGTTAAGTTTACTAAATGAAGACGCTAAAAAGTACGGATTAAAGCACCTTCTGGTCCATCACATAAATGACGACCAACAAGGACGTAAACTCGCTGACAAACTCCGGCAACAATATAACCGGGATATACCGGTATTACCTATTGGACCAGTAATAGGCTTACACGTAGGCCCGAGCGCGGTTGCCATCGTCTATTCTACGGAGGATTAGTACTCCTTCGGTAAAATATCCATCTTCCGCTTCTCCATTGCCAGTAAGTAGTCGATTCTGCAAAGGGTCCTCCTCGGTCCCGAATCCTGTCTAGTTCTTTGTGGGCCCAAGCCTGGTTCCGCATTTCCCTCCCTTCTAGTATTTTGGGTAAACATAAAACGCTGCCAGCTATTTTAGTTGTAAATATAGGAAAGCCTTCGCTTTAATTGTTGACCTATTTTCTCATTTTATATCAATCCCCTGTTTTCTATGGTCAATATCCATCTAATATTATAGTATTATAAGATTTACCCCTTGGCAATTATCCCCTATTGAGATCATTCTCCATAACCACCTCTTCACGGTGGCAGAAAGGACAGATGTGCTTCATGATTTTATGGCCTCACATCCTGGGTGTTACTACCAACCTAGGAGATAACTGAAAGTTTGACATAATTTTTCCAACCCCTTTGTTATACTAATAGCAAGACAACCCATTGGTCCCTTGTGCCCGTATTACGTTATAAAAAGGGGGTAATCCAAAATGGTTAATATTTATCATCTTTTTAAGGATTTGGATTCCTTAAAGCATTTTTTAGCCTCCCGAAAAATACGCTCCATTGCTAGCCAAGTGAGTTCCGTTTTGGTGCAAATTTTTTCGGCCCCGCATGACCGGACCATTCTTAAAGCTATTGTTACTACCATAAACGATAATTTACCATCAACTATGGTTGTAGGGGCGACAACGGCAGGGGAAATAGCTGAAGGGCGATTTTTATCGGGCACCATTGTTCTTTCATTCACATTTTTAGAAAAATCCCAGCTTACACCGATTGCTATACCATGCAAATCTGGAGAAGAATACGAGGTAGGACAAAAATTATATCAAATGATTCAAGGGACCAGTAAAGAAATTACCGGAGTTCTATTATTAACGAACATGCAAAAATTAAGCGGATCTAGCTTTGTAAAAGGGTTTTCAAGCCAAAAAAGAGGTCCCTATCCGGTCTTTGGCGGCGGGGCGGGTAATTACTCTTCGCCTCTTGAATCATTTGATGAACCTTTTGTTTTTTGCGGCTCAGAGTTTATTGAACAAGGGGTTGTCGCGGTGGTGTTCTCCGGAAAAGATTTGCATATCCAGGTCGATTCATATTTAGGCTGGCAATCTTTAAGTAAAGAAATGACTATTACGGAGAGTGATGGTACCTTGGTAAAATCAGTAGATAATATAAAGGCCTTCGATGTTTATGATCAATATTTAAAAATTCCCCAAAACGAAGATTTCTTTTTCAATGTCCTAGAATTTCCCCTATTAGTAGAACGTGATGGTCAACTAATTGCACGGGTACCCTTAGCCATAAATGAACAAGGTGCACTTAGATTCACCGACCTGTACCCCGGTGAAAAAATACGGATCGGTTATGGGCACCCAGAAATGATAATTAAAAACGCCAGGTCCACGCACAGTAAAATGCAAGACTTTGGACCAGAAGCAATCTTCTTATATTCTTGTTGTTGTCGTCGTTTTTTATTGCAAAATGAAGTCAATCTAGAAACCGAACCGTTTGAATTAGTTGCACCAACCACGGGCTTTTTTACCTATGGTGAAATGCACGGCAGCAGAGATAAGCTAAACTTATTAAATTGTTCCGTAGTGGTTGTTGGTCTACGTGAGGGTGAGTCAAAGGCAATAAGTAAAGCGGATGATCTATTTCGCGAGATTTTTGGCCGAGAAAGAGTGACTAACCCAAAAAACGAGTATGTGGATCCCGATCCATATGTTAGTTCTCATTTTCGCATTACCTCAAGATTAATGCATTTTATTAACGCTGTAACCGCAGAACTAGAAGAAGCCAACCAAAAATTAAAGGTGTTGTCAGAAGTAGATAAACTAACCCAGGTTTACAACAGACTTAAGCTGGATTCTATTCTAGAAATTGAACTGCACCAGGCTCGTCGCTATAATTCCGAACTCTCAATTATCTTACTGGATATGGACCATTTTAAGCAGGTTAATGATACCTATGGCCATAATGTAGGCGATAAAGTGCTTTGGCAAGCCACACAAATATTAAAGGCAAATATTAGAAGAACCGATTCTATCGGTAGATGGGGAGGTGAAGAATTTTTGGTCATCCTGCCCTATACGAATTCTAGCCAGGCCCGTATAGTCGCTGAAAAACTACGCATAGCAATTGAATCAGCGGTATTTCCAATCGACGACACCGTGACTTGCAGCTTTGGAGTAACGAGTTATTTAGGGGGCGAAGACCTAAAAGATTTGATAAAACGTGCGGATGATGCCCTGTATAAAGCTAAACGAAGTGGACGGAATCAAATTGTACAGATTTAAAGAAAGTGTTCAATGCCTGCACCGGGACTTATCTTGGTTATACATTATTTCAAGTTATATAAAACTGGCAGTTTGATCAGGAAAAGTCCGATGTACAATGATGTCTCGGCCTATCTCATAACCGGCTCCAGTTAAAAATTCCGTCACTGTTGTTTCGGCTATGTCCGGCCGGTTGTTGTTCTGGCTCAGGTGGGCCAAGAATACATGAGCACAATCTTTAAGCTGAACTTGAACTAAGGCCTCAGCGGCATCCTGGTTAGACAGGTGTCCAAGAGGACTTCGAATACGCTTTTTTAAAAACTCCGGGTAGGAACCCGTGTTCAACATCTGTATATCGTAATTAGACTCGAGCACGACTACTTCAGCATGATCGAGGGCCTGCTTTACGCTTTCGGTAACCTTACCCAGGTCGGTAGCCACTACCCATTTGGTTTTCCGGTAATAAAAGCAGAATCCCACCGGGTCTATGGCATCGTGTAAAGTGTTGAAGGCTTGCACCCGTATTTTACTAAGCGTCAGTTCATGGGGCAGTTCCCGGCAGCATGCCACCGGAAGCCGATCCCGGCAACTGATCTTCTCCCAGGTTCGCTCACGCGCATAGACCGGTATTTGGTGTTTTCTTACCATTACATCCAGCCCTTTGATATGGTCTGTATGCTCGTGGGTTACTAGTATCGCATCGAGATCCCCAACCTTTACTCCGAACGCAGCCAAACCTCGTTCAATACGTCGGCAACTGATACCGGCATCTACCAGCAGTTTGGTCTCACCAAGCTGCACAAAAATCGCATTACCGGTACTGCCACTGGCCAAAATATGTATTTGCACTCCCCTAATCCCCCATATCGAATCAATTAATCAATCGTTAATCAACAGTCTATGGCTTTGCTTGCACAACTTCAATAAAAGCCTGGAGAATATCCGCATCGGAAATAATGCCTACTAAATTATTTCCATCTAATACCGGTAAAGCGGAAATTTTGTAGTTTATAAAGGTGGTAGCAGCTAGAATCAGGTCATCTTGCGGGCGAATGGTAATAACCTTCTTGGTCATTACCCAGGACACCGGTGTTTCTGGATAGTACCCCGGGCGATGTAAAGCTTTTTCTACATCGTTTTTTACGATGATTCCTACCAAATTTCCATTTTCCACTACCGGCAATCTATTAAACCCCTGCTTCATAAGATTTAGCGCTTCTTTCAAAGTATTGTCCGGACCCACTGTTACTACATTTCGGGTCATTTTATCCTGAACTTTCATCTATTTTCCCCCTCTTTTTCTATTGTCGCTTTGGTCTCAACCGTTCAGTTCTTTTTATTATATCGAATATTCAGGGGTAATATCTTAATAATCGCATAATTAAAAGATAACTTAGGCCTCTATTTTATCTAGTACCTATCAACCCTAACGCAATTTCGCCCGTTTCTTTTAGCTTGATATACCAAATCATCGACTCGCTTAAGCAGGGCGTCGATCGATTCGTTAGCTTGATAACTGCTGACCCCAAAGCTCGCCGTCACCCGACCTACTTGCGGTAAAGAGGTGTTTTGCAGCAGTTCTCGCATTGATTCAGCTAAAATCGCGGCTTGCTCGTAGGACGTATTCAGCAACAAAATAATGAATTCTTCCCCGCCCCAGCGGGCAAAAAAATCTGTTTTTCTGATCCTCGTTTTAATTAAAGACACGACTTCTTTTAAGACTAAATCCCCAACATCGTGTCCGTAAGTATCGTTTACTTGCTTAAAATGGTCGATATCAAACATAACCAAAGAAAAAGAAGTTTGATAACGCTGGCTGCGTTTCATTTCCTTTTCCAAAAGCTGTGTAAAATACCGACGATTATAAATACCCGTTAGGACATCCGTCATGGCCAGCGCTTGTAATTCAGCTTCAAGTTTTTTACGTTTGCTAATATCTATGTTTATCCCACAGAGCCGCAGCGGTTTACCTTGAGTATCCCATTCAATTATTTTCCCTCTAGCCAAAGTGTAAATCCAATCACCTAACTTATGCCGGATCCGGTATTCCGCTTCATAAAAAAAGGCACGACCCTGAATATGCTTATTCAAGGCTGCCTGCATTCCCGGTAGATCTGCCGGATGGATCAGTTTATACAGGGATCCAATATATCTAAAAAATTCCCCCTCATA
>JAAYQE010000044.1 GCA_012519455.1 Syntrophomonadaceae bacterium | reverse complement strand
TTACGTTTGGGGCCCGGCGATCGGGTGCGAATTTTTAACGGTCAGGGAGAGGAATATTTGGCTCAAATCCAGGAATTGAGCGGCCAAAGAGTACGTCTAGCTTTAGAGGAATTGCTAGAAACGCAGTCAACCTCTCGAGAAGCCGATTTATCAATAGTCTTATGTCAGGGTATCCCTAAAGGAGATAAAATGGAACTGATCCTCCAGAAAGGAACTGAATTGGGGGTTATGCGTTTTATCCCGCTTTTAACCGAGCGAACGATTGTCCAGTTGGCCGAAGCGCGGGTCGAAAAACGCCGGCAGCGTTGGCAAAGGGTAGCCGCGGAGGCGTCCCGGCAGTGTCAACGCGTTTTAGTTCCTCAGGTGGAGACCGCCCGGCCCTTAACCGAGGTTTTAGAATCGATTCCACCAGGAGGATTAGGCTTGATACCCTGGGAAAACGAGACAGAAACGAGCTTAAAAAAAGTTATTCGTAATTGGATTGGTTCACCCCCTCCGGTCTGGGTTTTTATCGGCCCCGAAGGCGGATTCACTACCACGGAGGTACACCAGGCCAGAAAGGCCGGGGTAATCCCGGTTTCCTTGGGCCCGCGGATTCTACGAACGGAAACGGCCGGACTAGCGGTATTGTCGTTGCTCTTATATGAGTGGGGCGATCTGGGCGGAGGTTAAGTAATATATGGCACTTAAAACAAAAACAATTGCGGCCCATACTTTGGGTTGTAAAGTAAACCAGTTGGAAACCGAATCGCTTTTGGAGGTTTTTCGTACGGCCGGGTACCGGGTAGTTAATTTTGATACGCCGGCCGATATTTATTTAATAAATACTTGTACGATTACTCACCTTGGAGATCGTAAATCGCGCCAGATGATCCGACGGGCTCAGCGTTGTAATCCGGAGGCCATGATCGTTGTCACCGGTTGTTATGCCCAGCGATCGCCGGAAGCGGTGCAGAAGATACCGGGGGTTAGTTTAATTTGGGGAAATCAGGATCGGGCCGAAATCGTTAACTGGGTGGAACAGTTATTCGCGCAAAAAAGCGCTAACCTTCAAGTCGAAGATCAGACGGAGGTAGGTTTAGAGGCCTTGATCCGGGTTAAAGATATACGGCAAGCTCAAGTGTTTGAGGAACTACCGCTAGCTTTAGAAAGGGATCGAACTCGGGCCTTAGTTAAAGTAGAAGATGGTTGCAGCCAGTTTTGTAGTTACTGTATTGTTCCTTATACCCGCGGGCCCGTACGCAGCCGACCTGCCGAACGTGTTGTAGAGGAAATTATCCGTCTGGTTGAAGCCGGCTATCAAGAGGTAGTGTTGACCGGGATTCATACTTCTGCTTATGGTAAAGAATGGCGTTATGGGGGAGACACCCCCAATCTAGCCACTTTAATCCAAAAGATTCTTGAAGCGGTACCTGCTTTGCCCCGATTGCGGATTAGCTCTATTGAACCGACGGAAATGCCGGAGCGTTTGTTAGAAATCATGTCTCAGTCTAAAGTTATTTGTCGTCATCTACACATACCCTTACAAAGTGGAGATGACGAAATTTTACGACAGATGCGGCGACCTTATACTACCGCTCAATATGCTGCTTTGATTCAAAGATTACGCCGCAAAATATCCGGGGTAGCCGTTACTACGGATATCATGGTGGGCTTTCCTGGAGAAACAGAGCAACATTTTAACCGAAGTTTTAATTTTATTTATGAACTAGGTTTCAGTGATTTGCATGTTTTTAAGTACAGCCCCCGACAGGGGACCCTAGCTGCAGCCCTCCCCAATCAAGTAGCGGCACCAGATAAGGAAGCGCGAAGTCAGCAATTGATTGCCCTAGCGCACGACTTGCGTCAACGGTTTGCGGCGAGCTTTGTGGGGCAGACGCTGGAAGTGTTGCTAGAGGAAGAAACTACAATACCTAAGGAGTCGAATTGGCTGCCGGAAAGAGACATGAAGACCGCGTTTTGGGGCGGGTACACGGATAATTATATCCGGGTTGCCGTTCCGGTGGTCGAAAAAGCCCGGCTAAGCGGAAGGTTTGTTCCGGTACTTTTAGTTGATAGCCAGGCAGACCTTGTTTTAGGCAAAATAATCTAAGCGGCAGGAATCACGGTAAATATGGCGAATATTAAATTAATAACAGATTTCGAAAATCTGGGTAAGGGGGTGTTTTATTGAGTAGTTGTTTATTTTGCCAGATAATTGCAAAAAAAATTCCCAGCCAGATAGTATATGAAGATGATCAACTAGTGGCTTTTAAGGATATCAACCCGGTAGCGCCGACGCATATTTTGCTGATTCCGCGTAAGCACCTTTCAGGCTTAAATGAAGTTACTGATGCCGATAGAGATTTACTCGGTTATATTCAGATTCAGGCGGCACGTCTGGCACAGCAGGCCGGGATAGCTGAAAACGGGTACCGTTTAGTGACCAATTGCGGGGTAGAGGGAGGACAGACGAGTGAGCATCTCCACTACCATTTACTGGGAGGGCGTTCAATGCAATGGCCTCCTGGCTAAGCGTCAGTTGACGAGACTAGATGTATATAGTATAATTATTAGGCATCTCGACGCTATTTGGTCAAGGTGTTTTAATCAGGGTATCCTTTTGGTGAATTTTGGCATTATCTTTTATGGTGGAGGGAGGGATACAGGTGAGCGAAATTAGAGTTGGTAAAAATGAATCCCTGGACAGTGCCCTGCGCCGGTTTAAGAGATCATGCCAAAAAGCGGGTGTTTTAGCGGAGGCTAGGAGAAGGGAACATTACGAGAAACCTAGTGTTAAACGTAAAAAGAAATCTGAAGCAGCACGAAAACGTAAGTATCGTTAATTAAACAGAAATAAATAGCAAGGAAAGCGTGTAGATCTTGACAAATTGGTCTGGCAGATACTATTCATCTAGTGGCTGCCAGACTTTTGCGTTTTATCTATCAACAAATTGCGAAAAATACTTTATAATGAAGTTAATTAATGCTTAAAATAGAGGTGCTATAATAAGGGGAGAGGAAGGAAATCAATGCGCGGAATTAGGAGTAGACGCCGGGCCCAAAAAGCTATCTGGGTGATCGTGGCAATAATGGTGATAATTTCTTTTGTAGTATCCATGGTGGTTATCCCCCTTTGGGCCGGATAATCTTAATCACCTAGTAAGTTTGTCTAGGAGTTGATCAAAGATGAGGCAAAGATACCAGCATTCTTGGTTGATACGGAGGGGGACCAGGATACTTTTTTTATTCCTAGTCTTGGTTGGCCTTTTAGGAATGAAAGCGGTTCCTTTACCGGCTAGCTCGACTTCGCTGGTCTATGTGGTTCCAGTGAAGGAAACGATTGAGCCGGGATTAGTAAAGTTTATCGAACGAGCTTATCGAGAAGCCGAAAAAGACGGTGCTTCTTGGGTCGTATTGATGATTGATACGCCCGGGGGCCGGGTAGATGCGGCGATGCAAATACGGGAGCAGATTCGTTCAGCCCGGGTTCCCACAGCAGCTTATGTTACCCATCAAGCCCTCTCTGCAGGAGCCTTGATAACCCTAGCCTGTCCCCGGGTGATGATGAATCCAGGGGGAATCATAGGGGCCGCCCAACCAGTAGTGCTTTTACCTGGAGGGCAGCAACCTGCCGATGAAAAATTGGTCTCAGCCTGGAAAGAAGAAATGGCAGCCACTGCCCGAATTAATGGCCGTGATCCTCAGATAGCAGCGGCCATGGTGGATCCGGATATTGAAATTCCCGGAATCGTGGAAAAAGGGAAACTGCTAACCCTAAGCGCGGACCGGGCCTGGGAATTGGGGATGATTGATCAAGTAGCGCATTCGTGGGATGAGGTACTGCAGCAATTAGGCGTAGCTGGGGCCCAAGTCGTGGATTTTAATCTTTCTCCGGCTGAGAAGCTAGCCCGGTGGTTGACCCATCCGGTAGTTGCTCCCATTTTGTTAACGATCGGTATAGCCGGACTAATTATTGAACTGTTTACCATGGGGTGGGGTATAGCCGGAACGATAGGAGTTATTTCTTTAGCTTTGTTTTTCATTGGCAGTATGGTGGCCGGTTTGACGGGATGGGAAACTATTCTTCTGTTTGCCGTAGGATTGGTACTATTGATCATAGAAATATTAGTAATCCCTGGATTTGGTATAGCCGGGATAGCCGGACTGGTAGCTATGGTCATCAGTATTTTTCTAGCGTCAGAAACGCCTCAACAGGCCCTGATTACCATGTCTGTCGCCTTGGTCGGAACGGTTGTTCTGCTTATCTTAGGTTTTCGCTTCATGGGGCGTCGAGATCTTTGGTCCCGATTAATCTTACGTACCCGACAGGAAAACGTGGAAGGCTATCAGGCTCCTTCAGCCCAATTAGAGGAATACATAGGAAAGGTAGGGGTTACGCTAACCCACTTACGGCCAGCCGGCACCATCGAAATTGAAAACGAGCGCGTAGACGTAGTAACCGAAGGGGAGTATGTTCCGCAGGGAGTAGCCGTCAAAGTGGTTAAAATAGAAGGATTACGGGTAGTCGTTCGACCAGAGAAAGAGGAGTTAGAGTAGTTGGTTGGATTTTGAAAGGAGTGGAGTAAATTGATATGGCCTAGTTTTCTGATGTTTGTACTAATCTTGATACTGGTAGTCATCTTTTTTACTTTTATCCCCATTGGGTTATGGATTTCCGCGCTGGCGGCCGGCGTACACATTGGTATTATTACTTTGTTTGGGATGCGGTTACGACGCGTAGTTCCATCCCGGATTGTCAACCCTTTGATTAAAGCCGATAAGGCGGGTCTGAAAGTCATGGTTAATCAGTTAGAAGCCCATTATCTAGCCGGCGGAAATGTAGATCGCGTGGTCAATGCCTTGATTGCAGCTGAACGAGCTGGAATTGAGCTGCCCTTTGAACGAGCTGCGGCTATTGATTTAGCCGGTCGGGATGTACTGGAAGCCGTACAAATGAGTGTTAACCCTAAGGTGATAGAGACTCCCCTGGTTTCAGCGGTCGCCCGGAATGGTATTGAAGTCAAGGTTATAGCCCGGGTTACAGTACGGGCGAACATCGACCGATTGGTTGGGGGAGCCGGAGAACAAACCATTATTGCTCGGGTCGGAGAAGGAATCGTAACTACGGTGGGTTCCAGTGATTCACACAAAGAGGTTCTGGAGAATCCGGATGCGATTTCCCGTACCGTATTGAATAAAGGCCTGGACGCTGGAACGGCTTTTGAGATTTTATCGATTGATATCGCCGATGTAGATGTAGGTCGTAACATTGGAGCGCAGCTACAGACCGATCAAGCTGAAGCGGATAAACAGATTGCCCAGGCTAAAGCGGAAGAACGGCGGGCGATGGCCGTAGCTCGGGAACAAGAAATGAAGGCGGCAACGCAAGAAATGCGGGCTAAAGTGGTTGAAGCCGAAGCCCAGATACCGCTAGCTTTATCTGATGCTTTGCGGGAAGGAAAGCTGGGGGTTATGGATTATTACCAGTTACAAAATATAATTGCCGATACGCAGATGCGGGATAAGATATCACGCTTAGATCCATGCAGCGAGGAAAAAGAGCCAATAGATAGGAGCTGATAGCGATGGAAGGACTTTTTTGGTTATTTATACTGTTTCTATTAGTAAACTTTTTTTCGTGGTTGAAAAAAGTCCTTACCGGTGGGGCGGTTAATATACCGCAGAACGAACGCTATAAGCAAAAACCAACTAGGCCGGAAAATATACCCCCGTATGAGGCAATTCCTGATTTAGAGTGGGTTGAAGAGGAAATATTCTTGGGTCACCCTGAGGAAGCGATGATTTCGGACGCCGTGGCTCCCTTAGATAGTTTGCCTTTGCCGGCGGAGAAACCGCAATCAGCGTTAGGGGCTGAAGAACCACGCTTTTCGTCCCCAATTAAACCGGTAAAATCGGTTAGGCCTAGTTTAAGACCGGTAGAGATCGTTAGCGGGGTAATCTGGTCGGAAATACTGCAACCTCCTAGGTGTCGGCGGCCTTACCAGTGGGGCAGGAGGTAACCTTATAACGTAAAGCAAAGCATGTGAAAGGCCCTTGCAAACCTTGGTGCGCAAGGGCCTTTGTCCTATTTTCGACATATTTCGGGTGGTGCCAGGCACCTTTTGGGAGAAACTGGCAAGCTTGGGGGCGCACTTGTTCCGGTTCGATACCGGTTTATTGTTTGTGTATTCGGCAGGGAAGATTTTTTAGGTTGGGCGTACCGAATTCTTTGCCCAACTTATTAATGGAGGTGAGCATATTGTAATTAGATTTTCTCCACTCGTATTGCTGTGATGGGTCCCCCTCGGGATACCACCAGCCTAAAGCGGCACAGATAACCTGCGGGAGAACGTTATCGGTAACCCGGGCCACTTGGACGATTTTACCGTGTTTCGTTTCGATGAGAACCTTATCTCCATCATTGATCCCATTTGCTGCCGCCGTTTCCGGGTGGATATTAACGAAGGGGTGGGGTTCTCTTTGCCGGAGTCTCTCAACCCACCGATAAGAGGAAAGAAGATAATTAGGAGTTTTGGCGCTCATTAATGTCAATGGATACTCTGAATCATTCTCCTCTGATAGACCCTTAAATTCGGGCAGGGGTTTCAGATTAAACTTTTCCGCTACACTCAGCTTCAATTCAACCTTACCTGTAGGCGTTCGAAAACCCTTTTCCAGATACAACCTAAAGCGATCGGGGCCCTTCAGATAACCTTTAGCCACAAATTCTTTATACGTTAGACCGGCCGGTTTAACCAAATCTTCTAGAAACTCTTCGTAATCCTCGTGCCATAATTCTGGTGAAGATACGCGTTTGCCTAGTTCATTCATGATCTTCATGTCCGGCCAGCACTCTTCCGGCGGATCCACAATTTTTGGCCGAGCCAAGATCATGCCGTGTCCGATTCCATAGTGTCCAATATCATTCATTTCGTACTGGTGGGCAACCGGGAAGACAATATCCGCCATAGCAGCTGTAGGCGTCATAAAGATTTCTGCTATCGCAATAAAATCAAGGCTCTTAAATGCTTCATAGGTAACCTTACTATCAGCCCAATTCACCAGTGGATTGGTACACATACCGTAGTACCCTCTGACTGGATAGGGAACACTCTCAAGCACTGCCTTCCGGAAATAGGCCGGGGCTACGGTCATCAATCTGGGAATAATCCCGTAATGGGTACTGATCATCTCCTTGGCCTTGGTGGGAATAAGGTCAGCGCGTACAAATTTCCCTAGGCCCATAATTTTAGGATCGTGGGCATTGATATTGCCGCCGGGGACCTCCAGGTTTCCGGTAATGGCCATCAAGCAAACCAGAGATCGAGTATGATCAAAAACATTAACCGAATGTTCAACAGCATTACCCCACTGAAGCGCGGCTGGTTTTGCTTCCGCGTACATCCGCGCCGCTTGGCGGATCAGTTCTGCTGGAACCGAAGTTATTTCAGAAACCTTTTCCGGTGAATATTGTTTTATATGTTCCGCTAGGTCCTCAAACCCGTAAGTATAATTTTCAACAAATTCTTTGTCATAGAGTGATTCCTCGATAATAACATTTAAAAACCCAAGAGCAAGCGCCGGTCCGGTCCCAGGGATAAGTTGCAGCCAAAGATCCGCCCTAGCCGCCAGCTGCGTTCTGCGCGGATCCACTACAATCAGCTTAGCCCCTTTTTTAATATTTTCCAAGACAAGACTACCTATCTGTCCCTCCTCGTTGGTGGCAAGGGGGTTACTTCCCCAAGTAAGAATAAGGCTCATGGGGTTCTGAAGGTCAGCAACCGGGTAAAATCCGCAGGTATGCACCCCGGTAATTTCCCTTGGGGCATGGCATACATCTTGAGAGGCAATGACGTTAGGCGAGCCAAAAATATTAGCTAGTCGAATCAAAACGAAATGCTCCAGTCCTTTGGGCATTCCAACCCCAAAGCCAACTGCCTTAGCCCCGTATTTTTCCTTAATCTGAAGTAGATTATCAGCTGTTTCCTGAAGGGCTTCATTCCAGGAAATACGCTGCCATTTTCCTTCGCCTCGTTTACCAACGCGCTTTAAAGGATATTTAAGACGATCAGGGTGAGTGAGACGGTCAGCTGATACCCGGCCTTTGTAGCAGGTGTAGCCATGGTTCAAGTATCCGTCCGGATCACCTTTGATCTGGACAATCTGATTATCCTTGACACCAACCAGCAAGCCACAACCCCCGTGATCATTCCGTGCGCAATGCGTTTTAACCCAACGAATTTCTTCTGACATTTAAGCAGACCCCCCTCTTAATTTGTGTCAAAATAGCGAAATCATGTTTATGTTTAAAACAATAAAACCATCTGGCAACACCATACATACAGATATTCCGAGATGCAAATATATCTTAACATAATTTTCTGTCTTCTTGAAGTTTAATTAATTTTTAGGCCGCTTGAGTACTTGCTAAACTGCGGAGGGAAAACAGGAAAAAGTTCTCTGCAGGAATCCTTGGAGAGCTTTTCTTGCGTGGGGATATTTTCGTAGGGGCATTATATGTGGCCCCTATTGTTACTTTTAGGGGATTATGGTATTAGTACAATGTCCAAATTTTAGGTATAATTACGCGTCAGAGGAAGATCGTTATTTAAGTCTTTGGAGAACAGCAACTGATGAATGGATAGCCCGCTATAACGGAATGATGCTGCACAAGACTGCAAATACATTCGCCACATGCGGATAAACCTTTCGTCGTATTTTTCTCTCACCAAATCTATTTTATTTTCAAAGTTTTCCGCCCAATGGTCCAGCGTCATTGCATAATGCATGCGCAGGCATTCAACGTCTAATAAGTGAAAGTTATACTCCGGCAGCAGCCAAATCGTCTCCCGCAGTGAAGGAATATAACCACCTGGAAAAATATACTTTTCAATCCAAGGGTTTACAGGGAACTCAGTGGTATGGGTGATGGTATGTAAAAGGGATAACCCCCCGGGCTTTAACATATCTCTAACTGCGGCCATATAAAGGGGCATACCAGCTTGGCCTACATGTTCAAACATTCCTATACTGACCACCTTATCAAACTTTTCATCTTTAGCGGCCAGTTCTCTATAGTCCATTAATAAAACATCCACAAGATGATCTAGTTGGAGTTCCTTGATGCGCTGTTTGGTCTTCTCGTACTGTTCTTGGCTGAGAGTTATACCGGTAGATTTGACCCCGTATTGCTGGGCAGCGCGAATAATTAACCAACCCCAGCCACTGCCAATATCCAGTAAAGCTTCACCAGGCTTAAGCTGCAGTTTTTTTAGGGTATGGTCGATTTTTTGCAATTGTGCTTGTTCCAGCGTGTCCTGTGGTGTTTTAAAATAGGCGCAGGAATAGCTCATAGTAGGATCCAGCCAGAGAGCGAAGAAATCATTTCCCAGATCATAATGGTAGGTGATATCTTTTTTTTGTTTTTCAATAGAAGATTTACGTAACATAGAGGTAACTTTTTGTCCCGCCTTAAGCAAATCGAACTTTTGGATGAGATTCTTATTTAAGTGTATCAGCCTGATCACATCTTTCAGATTACCCTTAAAATCAATCAATCCGTCGACATAAGCCTCACCAAAAGCCAGGGTAGGTTTTTTTACCAGTTTCCCTATTACCGACCTATCGCGAATAATGAGTTTAAAGAAGGGGGTCCCTTCTCCGTATTTTTCCTCTGTTTCATCCCAAAAAACAACTTGGAAAGAACCTGATTCTATTAATCTACACAGATTTTTAATCATTTTCTTTTCAATATCCTCGACCTGTTCCAGGATAAAATTAGAAGCTCGATTGATAGGAGGAGCCTCATTAATTTCACTTTGTTCAATTAGTTTAGGGTTTTCGTTTGAAATAGACATTCGATTATGCTCCTTATAAGGTATTTTCTTTATTTTATCCCACTATTTTTTGGTTCATACGTGAAAAGTTACCCGCTGGCTAATAAAATAATGTCAGTAATATGCAAGCCGAGAACGTAATTCTCCTCCTACAACTGAAAAACAGGCATCCCATTTTGAGATGCCTGTTAACTAAAATTATTTTGGGAGTGTCTGGACTAGTCTAGAGTAGAGACGGTAATACTCGGCCCATCCGTGCTCCAGTTGCCAGCCTCGTCACCAGCTTGAACGCTAAAAGTATAATTGGTGCCACTATTTAAGCCAGTGATAGTTTTGGTGTTGGTATTGCCGTCGCCAATGGTTGCTTTTAAGTTTCCGTCAACGTAGATCTTGTATTGGGTAACCGCTTTATTATCTTTCGCTCCTAACCACTTTAAGGTAACGCTAGTTTCAGTTATATTAGTAGCTGCCAGGCTTTCGTTATCCCAATATGGATTAGTCGTATCCTCAACAACTGATGATCCTTTTGTTGTCAATTCTACTGATGGGCCATCATTGCTCCAGTTACCCGCGGCATCTCTAGCTTCGACAGTAAATTTATAGTCCTGATTTGGCTCTAAGCCGGTGATCGTAGTTGAACGAGTCAGCCAGACAAACTTTTCTTTCTTCTCGTCATTAATATTATAGATTATTTTATAGCCGGTAACTTTTTCATTGTCCGAGGCAGCTGTCCAGTTCAAGGTAACGCTAGTAGACAAGATTTCAGACGCTGTCAGCTTGCTGCCTGAAGGCCAATACGGAGCGCTCTGGTCAGCAGAAGCATTGTCATCATCATCGCCCAAAAGTTTTTCGATGAGACAGGCTATTTCTGCTCTTTTGATGAAACCGTTGGGATTAAAATTACCGTCAGGATACCCTTTAATGTATCCAGCCTTATAGAGGGCTAAAAGATATCCGTAGTCCTCATCGGCAATTAATCCCCGATCCTTAAAGGGATTAATGCCTTTATCATCAACAGGCTCTAGTCCCAACGCTTTGGCTAATTGCACACTTAGTGTAAGCCGGTCACATTGGACATGAGAATGGAATCGCTTTAAGTTGAGATACTTGTTTTTAACCCCTTTTTGCACGGCCTTTTTAGCCCAGCCCGGAACACCTCTTAGGTCTTCATTAGCGTTTAAAACTTCATCATTATCATTTTTAACATTTAGTTTCATTTGTACCAGCTTGTCAATAAGTACAGCGACTTCTGCTTGGGTAATCGTGTTGTCAGGGCGAAAAGAGCCGTCTTCATAACCATTGAGCAGACCGTTGGCTTGCATCTTCATGATTGACCCTTTTCCCCAGTGCCCTTCAATGTCCGTAAATTTCTTAGCTTTGATTTTGCCCATGCCCATTCCCATCCCATTGTCTGGTTTTGCTAAAGCACTGCCGGCAAAGAGTGTCATCAGCAGCGTGAGGGACAGGAATACCGATAGGATTTTCCTCATTACCATAACCTCCTTTTGTATTTACCTATTTATACGTTTAGGTTAATTTTTTTAAGGGGGTAGGCTTGGGAATATTTTTATTTTGTCATATAGTTTAGTAGATATAAAAAGACGAAGTGGATGGTTAAGGTAATTTATGGCTTAAAGAGTCTCGTATAATATGATTTAGAAGTATATAAAACTGCCGCCGGATTATGCGCTAAAACGCGATCTTTGGCAATAAGGGTAGTAACAAGGGAAGCAGAATACTTGTTAAAAATCGCGTCATGCCCCACGCATAATCCCATGACTACATTAAGGTCGGTTTTTTCTCGGTTTAAAATGTGCGCCTGCATAACCGGGTTACAAGAAGCCTCAAACTCCCCAGGGGTCAATTTAACCTCAGCGGGAATGCCCAGTTCGGCTTTGTCAAAACTGCCTACTTTGCAGATTACACAAATAGCGTCAAACCCCCGAGCCCTCACAATCCTGGTAAAAATGCGGGCTTCATCTATTAATCCAGCACAGCTCGCTATGCCTATTTTTTTAGCTCCTAATATGGTGGCAAATTCCAGGATTTCTTCTACCCGGGTAAGTTTGCCGTAGTACTTCCCCTCCACCTCGGCTGCAGCCTGCATAACTTTGTGGGTTTCCTCCGCGTTGTACTTAGCTTTGATTGCTGATTTTTCTGCTTCGCTAAGCGAGGTGGTCAAGCAAAAATTGGGAAATTCTCCTTTTCGGAGGTAGCATCTTTTGCTCCCACAATCAGCACAGGATAATTCATAACTAGACACTGGACCGCCTCCTTTCCTTGTAAGCATACCATATTTGAGACCTTCTGCTTCGACAGAGGTAGGCCGCTTTGGGTGAATACTTTCGGTGTTTTGTAGCCTATGGTACTATTGCTTTTGCCAAATTACCTATTATTTTGTTGTTTGGTATAATTATGATAAAATAATATTAAACCAAAAATTAAAGTAATACGGGTTAGATCTATAAGCGTGGACATAACCTGATCGATGAACACCTGGGATGTCTCTGATGCTAATGCAGTAGCACATAAAAAAAGAGGCGCTTTTCCAATTATTAATTTTATCAGAGATAGGAGCCAAACAAAATGCTGACCGGAGAAGTTCGTAACAAAGTTGATAAAATATGGACCGATATGTGGGCGGGGGGTATTACCAACCCTTTAACCGTTATTGAACAACTAACCTATTTGATGTTCATTCGTTCCCTGGACGAGAAAGAACTAGAAAACGAGCGCTTAGAAGCACTCAGTGGTGAAACGATGCCCAAAATCTTTCCTCAGGATGAAGCTGGACAAGCTATGCGTTGGAGTAAATTTAAAACTAAAGATGCTCGTGAAATATACGATATTGTCGGCACAAAGGTATTTCCCTTTATCAAAGCGATGAACGGAGAAAATGCTTCCGCTTTTTCTCGCTATATGCAAGATGCGATGTTTTTAATCCCAACTCCCCAGGTGTTGCAAAAGATTATTACCGGCTTAGACGAGCTTTATGAACACGATATTAAAGACTTGGATATGCAAGGTGACCTTTACGAATATATGCTGGGTAAGCTGGCTACCGCCGGTCAAACCGGACAATTTAGAACTCCCAAGCATATCCGCGATATGATGGTGCGGTTGCTGGCCCCAACGCCTAACGATAGAATTTGTGACCCCGCCTGTGGTACAGCGGGTTTTCTAGTATCCTCGGCCGAGTTTATCCGTGAGCGCTACGAAGCCGAGATGACCAGTGAACAATGGGAGCATTTCACCGGCGAAATGTTCACTGGTTTTGATACGGACCGAACCATGTTGCGCCTTTCTGCCATGAACTTAATGCTTCATTCGATTACTGAGCCTCATATCGACTACTTAGACAGCGTTTCCAAGCAAAATAGTATTACTTCCGCTTATGATATTGTTTTGGCCAACCCGCCATTTACCGGTACAGTAGATACCGAGAGTATTAACGATAACTTGAAGGCCGTCTGCAACACCAAAAAGACAGAGCTTTTATTCGTGGCTCTCTTTTTGCGGATGCTTCGCAAAGGCGGCCGCTGTTCCTGTATTGTGCCTGATGGGGTTTTGTTCGGTAGAACCAGGGCCCACAAAGCCTTACGTAAAGAGCTGGTTGAAAACCATCAACTCCAAGCGGTTATCTCTATGCCCAGCGGTGTTTTTAAACCATACGCCGGGGTGAGCACTGCTGTTTTGGTGTTTACTAAAACTGGTGCCGGTGGCACCGACCAGGTTTGGTTTTACGACATGAAAGCCGATGGCTTTTCTTTGGACGATAAACGCTCTCCCATTGAAGAGAATGATATTCCCGATATTATTGCCCGTTTCCATAACCTCGAAGGTGAAGTTGACCGCAAACCCACTGAGCAGAGCTTTTTTGTCGAGAAGTCGGCCATTGAAGCTAATGACTATGATTTATCGATTAACCGTTATAAAGAGATTGTCTATGAAAAGGTGGTTTATGATCCACCGATGGTGATAATGGACCGACTGGATCAACTAAGCCTGGATATTGCTTCTAAAATGGTGGAATTAAGGGGGCT
>JAAYQE010000043.1 GCA_012519455.1 Syntrophomonadaceae bacterium | reverse complement strand
TAATCCCGTCAAGATACAGTTTAATGTTGCCGACCATAATTAATTTCCATAATTATTGGCAATAGCCATCAACGTGTTAATGGCTATTGCCCTAGAGAAGCCTCCAACTATCCCACTAATTGTTGATATAAAGCTTGACTTTGGGCTATAAATGGCGTTGACTTTTTACGACCCTCTTTAATTACCGCCATCGCTTCATCCCGACGACCTATTTCGGCTAATATAATAGCTAAATCTAAATACGGATCCATAAAACTTTCATCCGTCATGGATACGGCCTTTTTTAATAGTTTTATGCCCTCTTCTGAGTGACCCAAGCGAGCCAGACAAAGTCCCTTGCCTTTTAGGGCATAAACCGCGTTAGGTTCCTTTTGCAGTACCTTTTCATTGGCCTCCAGTGAAGCCTGGTAATTACCCAGTCGGAAACTCACGTAACCGTAAAGGTTTAATAAATCTACCTCATAGTCCGCCACGTTCCTTTGCAAAGCAACATCCAGGGCGGTTTCCGCCAACTGACAATAGCCCTTTTGGGCAAAGTTGCGGCCCATGGCGATTAGTTCCTCAGTCGGCTTCCGTGCAAACAGCTTTATTCTATTTTTAAGGCTATGGTTATAAGAACAATACTGGTTTTCAGCGGTTACGCTACCGCCGGTGGTTAGCTTTGTATTAGCACACCCGCCTAAGCATTGATCACCGAACCGGCACTTTTTACAAAAGCCTTCCAAGTCTTCTTTCTTCAGGTTACGGTTCCAGCTAAAACTATGCGGATTTTCCCAAATCTCTCTAAGCGGCGTATGCCTGATATTACCTTCAATAAACTCTTTATCCCTGATCGAGGTGCAACCTAAAATATCCCCATTATGCAGGATGCCGAAGGTGTATTTCCCGGCGGTGCAGCCCTGCCGAGAGTAGGTGCCGCCACATCTATTTTTAAATAAGGCAATTTCTTTCAAGTTATAATAACCAATACAGTCTCCCAGCATAACTTCAATCGAAGACTCCTCAAGGCACTGGTAAGCGAAATCAATCACCGGATCAATATCCGCCGGCTCAATTACTAGGTTACGGTGGTCAGCCATATTTCCCATGGGAAATCCCATCTGGACCTGCCATTCTCTGACCCCCCGCTTCACCAGTTCTTGTTTAAGTCCGGTTAACTCCCCTAGGTTCAGCTTGTTTATGGTTGTTATCGCCGCGACTTCCATGTTCCTACACCGACACAACTCGATGGCTTGCATGATTCTTTGGTATGAACCTTCCCGGCGGATAACATCGTGGGTTTTTTGTAAGCCATCCACACTAAAGGCAATGATTCCTACTCCGGCCTTAATTGCTTTGTCTAATATCTCCTCGTTAAAAAGCCACCCATTAGTAATAAGGTGAGGAATCACGCCATTTTTAGCTAACCTTTCGGCAATTAAATGCCAATCTTTCCGGGTAGTTGGTTCACCACCAGAGAGAGTAACCCATTGAAGTTCAAGTTCCCCGATGGCATCACATAACTTAAGGGCTTCCCCGGTGGTTAGTTCTCCGGGGAGAGGATCATGGCAACTGGAGCCACAGTGCTTGCACCGCAGGTTACAGCCCATCGTGATCTCCCAGACCGCCGTTATTGGTTTATTTCTCACTATCTTCTGAGACCGACTAGGGGCCAATTCCAGCCTATTCCTCCCGGACGAGCTATTCCATAGGCCGTTGTAATTCCAAGATTAAGATTGACTGCACCGCCAGCGACATCTTCCAACTGGTCATCAGTCAACTCATCGGTATTGGCGGCCGGAATTATTAGTTGCAGCGTTTTCGGGTTTTCTACGTGAACCTCTACTGTGGTGTCCTCTGGAAATACAACGTCAAATTCCTTTTTTATGGCTGACTTGGGATCATTTAAAAGGGCTAGGCGAAATTCCTCACTTTCCTTGGCTTTTTGGGCAATCAGCTGGTTAAGCTCCAGAGTCGATAAAACTTTCGTTTCCACTATTTTCCCCCCATTTAATCCAAATTTAACTTTAACCTGGGCTTAAAGGACTACCATCTTGATCTAACTGCTTGGTCAGTGACTGCTCCGGCAGCAGTAACGGCCCCAGCAATTGCCGTGATAAGCGCTGCAACACCCAATATTATTGATCCACCCGCTACATTCTCCAAATCGTCATCAGAAAGCTCTCCGTCCCCTTTTCCCAAAGTCTTAACCAACGCATTTCTTAGCACATTAATTTCCTCCAGGCTAAAGTCGAGGCCCTCGGCTTTTAATAAGCTTTGCACTTCTTCCGGGGTTTCCAGGGCAAATATCTTTTCCCCGAAGCTTTTGTCCGCCTCAACCTTCGCTTGTAACTGGATTAATTTTTGTTCCATAAACAATCCACCCTTTCGTTTTTAAAATGACCATTTTTCCTTACGCCACAGCATGACGTTCTTTAACTTACAGCTACTACCATCTTGATCTAACTGCTTTGTCTATGCCCTCAATAATTAATTCACCTATTTTTACAATACCCTCAATAATCACTGATGGATCAGCTCCACCCGCGACATTTTCCAGATCTTCATCGGAAAGCTCGCCGCTTCCTGCTTTTGCTATAAATTTGGCTAATTCTTCCTTTATCACATTAATTTCGTCTAAGTTAAATTCGATTCCCTGTTCTTTTAATAAGCTTTGCACCTCTTCCGGGGTTTCCAGGCTAAATAACTTTTCCCCAAGGCTTGGGTCAGCCTCAAGCTTTGCATATAACTGAGCTAATTTTTGTTCCATGATCAATCCATCCTTTCCATGTTTAAAATGATCATTTTTCCGGTTCTTTTAATATCCGGGGTTTCCAGGCCAAAATTCCCTACACCTCACTTCCTCTCTTCTGACTTATAAACACTACCGTCTTGGTCCAATTACAACTAGTTGGTTTATACCCACCCTTCCTTTATCAAATTTTTAAGACTCCCACTGAAGCCTCGATGTTCAGCGCAGCTGGACGAGTTCACTAGCTCACGAGCCACGACGGTTTGAGAAATGGAGGTAAAATGTAAGCCGTACCATCACGGTCATGGTTTCCCAGATCTTCTTCAAGAAAAATTATCTTGTCCGGAATCTCTAGCTTTCTATTGTTTCTATTGATTATTGTTTGAATGGCAGCCTGACTGTCAGTTAAACACAGCTCGCGGTAGCTCTTATCTAGCACTG
>JAAYQE010000042.1 GCA_012519455.1 Syntrophomonadaceae bacterium | reverse complement strand
TGCATGGGACGGAGTTATTATTACTGCAGTATCAGCCCCTTTACCTGTACCTCCTATGGCAATAATAGGTTCTCTATAAGGTATTAAACCCGCGTCCAAAGCCATTATTGATACCTCAACACATACTTTTGTCCCTTGGCCAAACATTCTCAAAGAATTAGCTATTATTTCCACAGGATAGACGCCGCCAAAGGATTTACTGATACCTCTCTCCGCTCCACTAAGCACATGAGTTGTGGTTAGTACCTTCATTCCTAAACTCCCAAGTTCGCTGCGGATTTCTAGGGGCATTTCATTTTTACCAGGTTCCGGAAAACCATTAGCATGGGTTACACAAATAATATTAATATCTTTTTCGTTTATTAAAAGTTTAGCTGTATCACCACTCGAAGAAGCGACAACGATATATTTAATATTTTTTTCTACTGCCGCTTTTAAGGCTAAATCCACTGTATCCTGGGTATTTATTATACCAGCCGAATTAAAGTACATATTTTTTACCCCTTTCATCCTAATTTTACAATCACCCCCTAATATCTCATTATCTTAACTGCATTTTCAACTCAACTTATTAAGGTACATAGTGTCCTAAAACAATCTTTAATTCTCCATCCCCGCCCAGGATAAAATCATAGTAAAAATCCTTGTAATTTCCGTAATTCTTTATAAAAGCTTCATCTAATAGCGGCATCTCGTAAATCCCATAAGTAGTATAATTGGGCGCTGCAAGCGGAGCGACTCTTACTCCAAAATCCAAGGCATAGGTTTCCGTCTGATTTAAATCTTCGATATGGAATCCATTAGGGTTATTCTCTTCCGGGCCATCCGGTATGAATTTCATTAGCTTGACCTTAACCGCCACCGGCTTTCCATTTTTCATGGTAAAACCGTCTATCTGTCCAAAAACTCTCTCGCCACCTCTGGCTAGGTATTCTTCGGCCGTAGATAGCAAGTCAACTACATTAAAGGGGCTATCATTGGCAAAGGCAAAACTATTTTTTATTTTTTTCATGGTATTCTGGTCTGCATCTTCTAAGACAAGAGTAATCCGGGCCTTCCGAAATGTTTCTTCATTTACAAGATACTCTTGCCGTACATTATCACTAGCGGCCTTTACATCATCTAGGCCCTCACTACGATATGAAATCAATTCAATGCTGCCCACTTCTTTATCTCCGGCGTAGATACTCCAGCTAAGCGGAAAAGCGTCAAGAGTTTTCAGTTTCCAATCACTGGGGATCTCTACCGTAAAGAAACTCGTACCTTCTACTTTAAATCCTTCATTTGCCGCTTCGGGTTTCCGATTTCCTAATAGAGAAATGCTATGCGACATATCCAAAACTTCTTCAAACAGTGCTTTGTATTCGCGGCTAAGTTCTTCGTTATCGGGAGGATATTGCACATCAGACGGGATCCGTGTAAAGTATGTGTACCCATTTCCCTGCAAAACAATTTGTTGGCCAACCGGTGCCTGCAACATATCTTCATCGGTAATCAATTCTCCAATCTGCCGTTCTATACTTAGAAGCAATCCTCCACCGTTATCATTTTCGTATACCTTCTTACAGAAAATAGAGATGTTTTGTTCAGATTCCTTAATAAGGTATTTATCTTCCCAATCCCCCGGGAATTTCAGTGAAAATCCTAGGGTTTCATTTTTATAAGTGATCATATTCACGGGATTGGCCATAAAACTCACTAATACCGTTATCACGGCGGCAACCGCTAAAATGATTACCCAAAAGGCCGGCTTTTTGTAATTCAGCACATTTTTTATCCGGGAACTCACGCTGCTCTCCCCAAAGGCCAACGGGCTTAAAAGGTTTAAAAGACCGCTTTGTTTAATCGAAAGAGAAAGCAGGGAACTAGAATAACCGGCCCGTATATCCTCACTTGACTGCTTTATCACGCTCTCATCGCAAGACATTTCCATATCCTTGATCATAAGAAAATAAGAAAGCCAGATCACGGGATTAAACCAGTGAAGGACCAGAGCCAAAAAAGCTACGGGTTTGATAATATAATCATAACGCCTGATGTGGGTTTGTTCATGTTTTATGATATAATCCAGTTCACTCCCGGAAAGCTCTATAGGAAGATAGATTCTAGGTTTAATCAAGCCAAGAACCAAAGGAGTCTGAATACGGTCGGTTTCAAAAATATTATCTCTAACCAGAGTCGCTGTAGAAAGCCGACGCTTAAATCTGAAATAAGAGATCAGGCTATAAAACAGAAGGACAGCGATTCCCAAAATCCATATTATGGACCCAATTTCAATGGCCAGGTCCATAGGATTTACACTGGCGGCCGGATTTACCGGGGGTAGGGAGGACTGAATAGATCGATTGATGGTACCATCTACCATTCCTATACCGGTAGTTAGGGCCGGGGTTGGGGAATAAACCATATTTTGTGGAATAGCTTCAGTCTTACTTGGTATCAAGCTGAAGGAGCTTTCAAAAGAAAACGGACAGACCAGCCGAAATAGCACCACCGCCCAAAGCGCATAGGAAAAAATCTTGGGTGCTTTTTTCAGTAACAATCGGGCGACTATAACCGCTAAAGCCACATAGCTGGCCGTTAGGCTCATATTTAATACGGTTAAAAATAAGCTGTTCATTTCGCGGCCTCCTCGATCATTTTCTTCAATTCCTCAGCCTCCCGTTTGGACAGCTTTTTATCCTGCAAAAAGGTAGCTAAAAAAGCAGGAAGTGAGTTATCAAAGGCCTTTTCCAGCAGCACTTCGCTCTCGTATTTTTGCACCTGCTCCCGCTTGATTAGAGCGGTGACCATGGTATTTTCGTTTTTTAAAATGCCCCGCTCGGATAGCTTTCTGATCATGGTATAAGTTGTTGACTTTTTCCATCCAAGCTTTTGCAGACAGACTTTCCTTAATTCGGTGGAGTTGATAGGCTCAAGTTCCCAAATAATATCCAGAAATTTGTATTCCGCAT
>JAAYQE010000041.1 GCA_012519455.1 Syntrophomonadaceae bacterium | reverse complement strand
TGGGTAACCGGGGTTCCATGGTTATCCCAAGAGTACGAAGTCTCATAAATACCGATTAGAGCTATCTCCGATAAAGAAATAGATTTGATCCTACTGCCCTGGCTTATTGTAAACGCCGGAGTATCCAACTTTGCTCTAATTTTTACCGTGTTTTTAACAAAGCTACAATTGGTTGGTTCGGTAGCTTCGGTTTGGCCAAACGCAAACAAAGGATTGGCATCGGTTATTGCCGCAGTCGTGTTTGGAACGACAGTATCGGCATCAGGAGTTGACGTTGCAACCTGACTATCATAAAAAATTAAAATCGGATCTACCACGTGTCCTACGGACCCATCCGGAGCAATGTAATTGCGGCTCTCGTTATAACCAAAAGCATCACTGACTATTTGGGAGTAACCATCGGCTGCTTTCGCTTCAATAGAAACCAGCCCGCTGGTCACGTCTACGCCCAAGCTAGTCAAGGCAGTTTTTAAATTAATTCCTTCTGCCAGCCGATATACATATTCTGGTGTACCATGGTTATGATAGGAAGAGTAAAGAGTCGGGGTACTCGTCCACGAACTACCAAGGCCTAGACCGTCTACGCTTTTGTTCGCCTTTATATAATCAACCTGAGCCTGGCTAAAGTAAACAAAGTTGCTCAGCAATCCCACTCCTTTAGTTATACCGGTTCCACCTATTACCAACCCGGCAGGTGAAGGAATGAGAGCATCTAACCCAACGCCATTATTTTGCGCCAAATCATTTGACGGATTAGCAATAGATGTCTGCTGAGTTTTAGCGAGCGCTGCCGGGGCTTGTCCGAAAATTATACTAAGCATAAACACGATCATAACTATGTTGTTAATGCCTCTTCTAAAGTTCCCTTTTCTCATCAAGATTCAACCCCCTCCTGGCTAATTTTTCCCAGGTGTTTTATCCAGTTTACTTCTGGCTCCACCTTCTCCCTTGATTATTCTCCACCGCATCCGTCAGGCGCTCGGCCAAATTCAAGGTCAATGCATATATAGAATAGACCTGAAGTTCATAGGTTTTTTTAGGCCCTGTTCAAAATAATTCTTCACGTTTTTCAACAACTTTTGTAGGCTGTTTAACGGTTAAAAAGCCACCGGAACAGCCGTATTTAACAGCCTGTATCTCTGCCATCACGGCTAGCGCTATTTCTGCGGTTTTTTGGCCTCCCAAATCAAGGCCAATAGGTGTATGGAATCGATTAATAAATTCCTCTGGAATCCCCAGTGAATTCAGCTTGCTGTAGTAAGCTGATACCAACTGATTATTGGCTAGTGCCCCTATATACCTAGCTGGGGATTTAATAACTGCCATAAGCACGGGCTCATCATACTCATGGTGGTGCGTTGCAATAACAATGCTGGTGTTTGCGTCAATTTCACATGATTTGAGCTGTTCAACAATATCCCCTAATAGCAATTCACTGGCTTCTGGAAACCTTTCTCGGGTAAGGGTTTCGGCTCTATTATCAATAATAGTTACGCGATAACCAATCATTTTGGCAATTTGGTAGATATTCAGCACCACTGGACCTGAACCAGCTATTATTAATCTGTCACCGGTACTAAATACCTTGATAAACACCTCTATTGTACCTTCTACTGAACTGAGAAATATCTTACGGGATACCCCCCTGCTTATACATCGTATGGCTTCGTCTTTAGCTTTTTCCTGCACCTGGCTATCCATGATAGAACTGCCAAGTACCACTCCAAAGGGGTCAACTACCATCATCTCCCCTGGCCTGCAACCCTTCATAGCATTGGAAGAAATCACTGTAATAAGAGCTGCCTCTTCATTTGCCTCCTGCTTATCCGCAAAAAGGCGCAAAAGGTCTGCCTCCAAGTCAATCCCTCCTATTGACTTATTGTTCTTTTACAATTATTTTTAAAAAATTAATACACCTAGGGCTTCAGCTTTCTCTTTACCGGGCATAATACTTAAATTTTCCAGCTGATAAACCAATGAGATGCCAACTACCGCATCGGTATTGCGGCTATGCGGGCATCCCTAGGAGTGATGGCGGCGAAACTCATATGCTACTCCCCATTAGTCTAAAACAAAATTACATAACTCATCTCTAAATGAACATTTATTTTATTCACATCAATTTATTCGCACAAAAATCAGTGAAGTTAAGTTGCGGATAATTACATAGGTTAATATGAATTATCACAACATAACACAATATAATACAGATTTTATACATGAATTAACATAACGTAACATAACGCAACTTATATATAATATAATTAATACTGCACAATGTGTCAATGTAAAACTGACATAATAACCCTATACTCTTCCATAATAAATTATGTTTTTTATACAACTTCGCAATTCACGATACAAATAATTAGCCCACCGACAAAGAACTTCATCGGTGGGCAACTTCTAAAATATATTTTGTGTTTATCGTAGTTTCAGGATTCGAGGGTAACAGGAAATAACTCCTGGCGTGGAAAGGATTAAACTTCGTGGGCTTTTTAAATTATAACTTTTAGCCTGATCTTTTTGTGAGATTTGGCTTTTTGTACATGAAACTTTATGTCAGTTGGTTATCTCATTTTAAAAACTTAGTTTCAACGAAATCAGCTAACCTAGCAATATCTTCTAGGTTAAAAACCGGAACTCCCCAATCCCGCCGGGTATCACTTACCACTGCCAGTAAATCCTCCGGTTTACAGATCAATTCACTAGAAATCTGCTCACGAAACACTTCAATCTTGGGATGTCTACCCCACTTATAGCCCTCGGTAATTACCATGTCCACATCATGCAGGCGGCGAGCAATGTCTTCTGGCTCCAATTCTTCTTCCCAGGACTTAAAGAGTACCATCTGCTTTGGCCCGGCTAGGACCACGGGGCCGGCCCCCACTTCCCGATAACCCCAACTATCCTTACCCGGCTGGTC
>JAAYQE010000257.1 GCA_012519455.1 Syntrophomonadaceae bacterium | reverse complement strand
TACTGAATAAGCCGTATCTTGATATAAAGATATTTAGAGGGTATAAAGAGATTACACGAATTGTAACCCCGGATACAGGCATGAGACAGTTTTCGGTTGAAAATATTGGGACGTTTGTAGTCCCAACGGGAGATTATTTGCTCAAACAATATTTTAATCGACATTGTATATATCTACATTATAATATCCAGAACTCGAATCCTGGAGAGCCTGTAGAATGTGAGAAGTGGACCCAATACGAATACCCTCCTCTATCCCCTGAAGAGTTTCAGACGCTTTTAGAAGCGCAAACAGTCGCAGATTTGCTATCCGAAACTGAGAAAGATACTAAATGGATATGGTATCTCCTTATCGGAGGTATTGTGCTTGTCGGGCTGATTATGTTGATGGGTGGTGCCTGAAATGTCGAAAATAAGCTTGGAGGACCTTATAGTCAGTCAGAGTAACCACGATGACCAGCCCGGCATCGTTGAGGCTCTTCTATCAACTATTGATAGCATCTTTACTAATAGCAGGATGTTACAACGGTCCAGACTCTCGCATCGACATATTCGTGGTGTATCAAAGGTTGTTGGGACCCAAGCGTTTTTGAGGGCACGGCTCTTGAAACGGTATAATCCTGTCATTGACGATAATGGAGAGTTTACCAGCTCCAGCGTGGACAATCGAGTGTTGACCGCTATCACTGATACAATGTTGGCTGGCAGGATATCTCTGGAAGGTAAAAGCAGAGACGAGATTATCCGAATATTTCAGGCTGTCGGGGGGACGGTTGAGCAAACTGAAACAGATAAAGGTGGGTTGTTTAGGAGGTATGATTATTAAATGATTTACGGTTTTTTCGGTTCGATCCCGGGATGTCCCCATCAGCGAGGTTCTCATGCTCTTCGTGGTAACGGCAAAACGTTATGTTTGACGTTTGTTGGGTATCTCGACTACCTCTCAGGTAGAGATGTAATTTCAAACTATAAAACCTCTTTTTCTGAGTTCGTATCGACCGAAAGAATCGCGGAAATGGTGATATATGAGGATATAAGGGATACCACGATCCTGTTATCTGAATTACAGTTGTATATGAACTCGTTAGGGGTGAATACGAAAGAGTTACGGAGTTTTGTTGGGTCTGTAATTGGGCAGTCCAGAAAACGGAATACCGATATCCATTACGATACTCAGCGGTATACTGATGTCCATCCTCGTATTCGGGTCCAGACTGATAGAGCATTCCTACCACGAAAATTTCATGCTGATGGTAAGCCCTGTCAGTTGGATAGATGCGATAAGCCACATTTTATCTATTTATATCAGCATGACCCGTATATGGAGCATCCTATTGTAAAACTTCGTGCTGATAACTTTGGTGCATTGTACGATACGAACGAGATTGTGGCTTTGATAAAGGATTAATTACCTCTCCATCAATAACTTTTAACGGGATAGAGGTTCCATCAGGAAACCATTGACGTTTTGTATCTATAAGGTTTACCTCTTTTCTTACGATCTCCCAAGTGTTCTGTGGTATACCTCGCCGCAAACTTTCTTTGAACGTTGTCGGTCGTTCAAATTCGTAAATCTCGTGG
>JAAYQE010000040.1 GCA_012519455.1 Syntrophomonadaceae bacterium | reverse complement strand
TAGGAGCTATCTAGGCGGCTTCAAATAACTGCACGGTTTCGCGACTGGTGATGCGGGCTTCGATTACCTCCACCAGGTCTCCGGTGTTACTGAAAAAGATGTTTTTCGTCACGATGGTATCCATTACGTTTTGCACGGTAGGTGCGTCTAGGGTTTCCAGTGGATCGGGTAAAGAAAGGGTTACCCGGCGTCCCCCAGCGGAACGGAAAACCATTTCTAAGCGTTGAGTCAATTACTTCACCTCCTTTCTTACCTGGTCGGCCCCGGGCATCGGTGGACTAGGGAAGGCCAGGCAGAATTAGTTATTTACGCGGGTTTCACCAGTTTTTGCCGGTCCTGAGTGGACCGGAAATCGATCGTACTTGGCGTGAGATTGCCAGCGTAATCAGGGCCTTTCACCGTTACTGCCGGTCCTGAGTGGACCGGAAATTCGTTAGATTACTCTTCGCCTAGATGAACTTCATCAATCCGCAGTACGGCATTCAGGGTATGCTGCTGCAGGGACACCAGCAGGTTGGCGATGTCAAAAACGTCCTGATTAGCTGCGTTGGGTTTAACGTTGCGGAAGTTCCGATTTTTCAGAATCGGTTTGCCATCATCATCAAAGTCGGTCTCCAGGGTGATCCGCAGGGTGCTTCCCAGAGGAGTTTCTAAAACTGCCATTTGGTTCACCTCCTTTCGAGGCTTATTGTACGGGAGAAATCGAGATTTGCCCAAAGTCGAGAGAACCTTGGTTCGGAGATAATGGGGTGAACTCAAGTGACGAGTTGGTAGGCGGTAGGGAAATAAGGGGCGAGTTGGGTAGGAGTCGGGAGGAGTTGCCGCGGAATCGAAACGGAGACGGATGTACCGGCTTGGCCGAGGTGGGAGGAGAGGGGCGAGTGGGGTCTGGGGAGGGCTTTTCAGAGAAAGTAGGTATTTAATATGTATTTTGCTGTTAAGAGGATAATCCGATTTTATACTTGCCTTGGCAGGGTAAAAATGAACATAGGGATGGAACTGAGTCAGGAAGACCAGGGCAGGGGATCCGAATAATTAAGCAAACGGTTAGCGGCTAATAGTCGGGATTATGTTTATGGCGGTAAGTTGACCACCTGCCTGAGTATGGCGGAGAAGGTTCGGCAGAGAATTTAGGTGGAAGTATAAGTGGAAGTATAATATGAACTTAAAGAAAACCCTATCCTGGGCTGCTGTGGTTTTCTGGATGGCCTTAATATTTTATCTATCCCATCAACCAGCCACAGCGTCCAATGAGCTGAGTACCGGAATCACAGCGGTTATTATCCAAGCGGTAGAAAAAGTTATTTCGATCGCTTTTGTTGTTGATCTGATTATTCTCTAGAATCAAGTTGATACGTTCATTGGACCACTGGTTAAATATGACAACAATCCTTCCGCTACTTTCCCTTACCCGCTAATTACGTTAAGATAAAACTAAAACCACCCACTTCGATATTGAAATGACAAATAGCAAACATTTGTTCAAATTACCTATTGCTCTGACACGTAAGCCATGCTATAATCAATCGCAAGAACAAACGTTTGTTTTATAAATAATTACAAGCGGGGTGGGAGGAATGGGGGAACGTGTTGACCATGACCGGCTCTTTAAGGAGCTATTGCAAACTTTTTTCGGCGAGTTCGTAGAACTTTTCTTTCCCCAGGTCTATGCAGCCTTGGACCCGGAACATATCAAATTCTTACAGCAAGAAATATTTACCGATGTCACCAGTGGCGATAAACACCGGGTAGACATACTAGTAGAAACTAGGCTCAAGGGAGAACCAGGCATCATTCTAGTACATATAGAAAACCAGGCCAGTGTTCAAAAAGAGTTCGCCGAGCGCATGTTTGTCTATTTCAGCAGACTTTATCAGGAACACCGTTGTAGGATACTGCCCATAGCGGTATTCACTTACTCGCAGGAACGAAATGAGCCTAATTTTTTTAGATTAGAGTTTCCGTTCATGCCGGTGCTGGATTTTCATTTCCTAACCGTAGAGTTAAAGAAATACCATTGGCGTGACTACATTCACAGCGATAATCCGGTAGCGGCCGCATTATTGAGTAAGATGGGTTACCAGAAACAAGAACGGGTACAGGTGAAGCTGGAGTTTTTACGTATGCTAGTTCGTATGGAACTGGATTTGGCGCGAATGACCTTACTAACCGGATTTTTTGAAAGTTACTTGAAGTTAAATGAGGCGGAAGAGCGGCGGTTAGAGGAAGATATGGGAAAGATAGATGAAAAGGAGGCGCAAAAAATGATGGAGATAACCACCTCCTGGCAGGAAAAAGGTAGGGTAGAAGGACGAATGGAAGGTATAGTTGAGGGACAGGCGGGTTTACTGATACGGCAGTTGAAAAAGAAGTTTCCCCACCTACCTGCTGAAATGGAAGAACAGGTGAGGGCTTTACCCGTGGAAAAGCTGCAGCAGCTAGCAGAAGCAATATTCGATATTAAGACCCTGGAAGATGTAAAGGCTTTTCTATAATTAGAGAAAGTTATTTCCAGTGTGGATTTAGATATAAGCAGTTTTAATCACCCCGTAAGAAAAAGTGCTCATTTCTTGGCCTATTTGATTTTAGGGATACTTTTGATAAAATCGTTCTCAAATAAGAGATTCATCCAATCTTGCCTGCTATGCAGTACACGGGAAATAAAAATTTCGTTTTTACCGATGCGATAGAAGAGGATATAGGGTTTTACAAAAATATGCCGATATCCCGGCTCGATTAACGATAAATCATTAGTTGCAAGCACGCTTCCCATGCGGGGATTGTCGGCCAGTTTCAAAATTGCCCTTTCAATTCGTCCTAACATATTAGTGGCAGCAACCCGGTTGTCTTCCGAAATGTAATCGAAAATGCTGTCCAAGTCATCTACCGCATCCCGCGTATAGCGTATTTTATAATTCAACATGAACTCGCTCCCTCAACCGGGAGAAAACCTCATCATGCTCGATAAGGTCACCTTGGGCAATCTGTTTGTCTGCTGCTGCCAGCTTTATTTGGAGGCGAAGCCATGCTTCACGACGGCAAAAAGCTTCATGGCTCATGACCACAAGATCGTTTTCGCCGTTGTTGGTGATGATGATGGGATCGTCTGTTTCGTGGCAGAGCTTGGAGAAAGCCTTGTAATCCGAACGAATAACCGACGATGGTTTAACAATCATCACGCCAGGGCTTCGATATTTGTTTAGCACTATGGGAACCTCCTATCAATTATCTATCAATAGTCTACCATGCATTATCAGGGGAAGCAATGCCTGACTACAGACGTCATCCTTGATAGTATTGGAGCGTTCATTGGGATTTTTGTATTTAGGTATTTTTCTCTAAAAGGGACTGATCGTTCTTGTTGTTGATCTGATTATCCTCTAGGGAAGGGGTACAAATATCAAAAAGCTACTGGATAAAGGTACCAGCATGAAGAAAATAGCGTCCACTCGGCCGAATTAGTCGGTATAATAGAACTTAATTAACAACAAGGAAATGAGCATGAATAGAAAAGGAGGGTGGAATATGGAATATATAAAAAAGTTTAAGAATGTCATTATAATTATTTCAATTTTGTTTATTTTGTTAGGTATCACCCTGACGGCCAAGCCTGAGTTCTCTGCCCTAGCCGTCTGCAGATTACTTGGCGCGATTTTGCTGATTCCAGGTATCGTTAGGATAGTCGGCTTTTTTAGAAGAGATGCCTACGGAAATTTGTTAAATTTAGATCTAGTTCATGGGCTTTTCTACTTTTTGGTTAGCGGTTTTATGCTGATTGCCCCGAAAGCAGTAATTACTGCAATCCCCGTGATACTTGGCATTGTGATCATTATTGCTAGTATTCTGCTGCTACAATTGGCCGTAAATTTGAAAAGGCTGCAGCATAAAAGATGGAATATACACCTTTGCCTTGCTTTAATAACAGCTGTTCTGGGGATGCTGTTGCTTTTTAACCCCTTTGCGGGAAGTATTATTCTGACGAGATTAATCGGTGTTTCCTTGACTTTCACTGGGGCGGTTAATTTGTGGGGAATAATCTATATCAAAAGGGTTTTTAAAGGTGCCTACCACGGGGACGGTTCGAGATCACTGAAAAACCCCTTGCAGTTTTAGCTCTTTATCCCATCCCTGCTAATTCATGGTATAATATAAGCAATAAAAGAGCGAGTAATAGACCAGGCCGAACCCCTAGCAGGGCACACGACTCGTAAAGCAATAGAAGAATCAAAAGAAATTCTATCTGACGAACGCTTCATGCTGCAAAAGGGTATTAGGTCTCTGGTCGATAAAGATGCTAGGGTTG
>JAAYQE010000039.1 GCA_012519455.1 Syntrophomonadaceae bacterium | reverse complement strand
TGGTAGCCGGTTGTTCTTTTTTTACGGTATTAAGCGGTGATCCTTCACTCCAGCAGCGACCGATGGACCGGGTGATCGAACCTCTTAGGCAGATGGGAGCGTACATTGATGGTCGGCACAACGGGACCAGGGCACCGCTAGTCATCCGCGGGGGTAAGCTGCAGGGAATTAACTATTCGCTTCCGGTTCCCAGTGCGCAGCTTAAATCAGCAATTCTGCTGGCCGGCCTGCAGGCCGAAGGTGAAACGGTCTTAATGGAACCAGTTGTTTCGCGGGACCATACGGAACGGATGCTGCAAGCGATGGGGGCTGATCTTCAGCTGGAGGAAAAGGTTATTCGCCTGCGGCAAGGTAATGAACTAAAACCGCAAGAATTTTATGTACCGGGGGATATTTCTTCCGCAGCCTTTTTTATCGTTGGCGCCAGCCTAGTACCCGGTTCAGAAATTATACTGCGTGACGTTGGTATTAACCCCACGCGAACCGGTTTAATCACGGTTCTCCAGCAAATGGGGGCTTTGATTCAGATCGAAAATAAAAGGATGATCAGTGGAGAACCGGTAGCCGATCTTTTAGTTCGGTATGCTCCGTTGCACGAGATTGAACTGGGAGGCGAATTGATCCCGCTCTTAATTGATGAGATTCCGGTATTAGCCATCGCCATGGCTGCTGCTGAAGGCGATTCGATGATCTGCGAAGCACGTGAATTACGCGTTAAGGAAACCGATCGTATTCAGGCTATCTGTGATAATTTATCGGCCTTAGGGATCTTGGTCCAAGAATATGCAGATGGTTTTCGGGTGCGAGGAACCGGAGGCAAAATTAAAGGCGGACGAGTAGATTCTCGGGGGGACCATCGTTTGGCGATGGCCATGGGGATAGCCGGCTTAGTGGCCAAAGATGGGGTTCAATTAAGTCATGCGGAGGTGGTGAACGTCTCGTACCCGGATTTCTGGACCGATCTAAGTCGGTTAGCCGGAACCGGGGATTTCTTTTGATTCATCTTGCCTTACACCATCTTTAAAAACAAGAATTCGATCTTTGGAAGGCTGTTTTAGTTTAACTTATACCGTACTGGATTTTATTAGGGAAATACCTGACTGAAGTTATAGGACGAATTCCTCCTTTAATACGATAGAAACATAGATTATTTCAGGGGGATAGTTTTAATGAAAACCGCATGGAAAAAAGAGAATCAGAATTACACTCGAAGCGAATTTAGACCCGAGTGGAAGCGCTTGGTTATGGGGGAAAGACGTTGGAGATGGGCGCCTAATCTTGATCGACTCCGGAAGAAAAACTTTTAGACTGAAGCCTATTCTATCTAATATCGCCAGATTTTGACTCTGGTGATATTTTTTATTTATTTATATAATTATTGGCGTACATTTCCGCATGATTGAGGTAGGCTAAAATTTTTTGTATTTTGTTAAGCCTGAGGTAGAGGAAAAAAAGGTAAATGTGCAGAATGTAATCCACAGACCAATACATAGCTATTTTATGGATTATACAGAGTTTAAGGAGATTAAGTTGACCATGTTAAGACTCAGAGCTCACCATTTAATCTGTTTATAATTTTTTAAAGGAGAAGGGTACAGTTTAGAATTTATTGAGAATCTAGAGATCTTGCGTCACCTTTTAAACCTCCTTTGCGTTTAAAGTAACAAGCTATTCTATACCTATTATACTGGCTGGATGCAGTAAATTTATGAAAATTAAAGGGGGAATTTAGTAAATGTCTAGGGGTTACTCCCGAAAAAGCAGGGTAAAAATAACAACCTGGATCATTAGTATTTGTTTACTGTTAAATATATGGTTCCCTAGTGGGTTGCAAGCTGGGGATTTAACCAATCCGGAAAAAGTTAAGGTTTTAAGCGTAGAAACTTTAGAGAAAGACCCTACCGATAAAAGTACGTCGGAACTAACGCGTGATCTAGCGTCCCAGCCTGAAACCTTAAATGGGACCATAGATAAAACGGAAAAAGCAGAAATCCAGCCCGAAACACCAACGCTAGAGCTTAAACCGACTAAAGCTACTTTGATAGAAATTAAAACTCTAGCCCCCGGCATTGAGTATAACTTTTTAACTAAAGTTCTCGAGGATCTTCAACCCGTGCAGATTCATTATCTTAAAGCCAATCTCAATCAACCCTGGGTGGAAGTACGTCCGGTAATTAGTCAACCGATGATTGGTAGTCTGGAAACGCTTACTAATCTAAGCGTGCCGTATGGCGCGATAGGCGCGGTGAATGGATCTTTTTACTATATGGGGGGACAGCGCAGCCCGATTGATACGACGATTATTGATCAGCAATTAATCGTAAAAAGTTCTCGGTCAGCGACATCTTTGTTTTTTATGACCAATAACAAGGTCTCTATCGATCAATTTCTTCCAATTACAACCTTAAAGCTGCCGGACAAAAAACTAAGTTTTCCGATTAAAGCTATTAATCGGCCCGGTGACGGTATCGTCCTCTATACTCCCTTGTTTGAACCTAATACCAATACCGAAAGTGATTGTATGGAAATGGTCCTAAAAAAAGATGCTCGGGGCCGATTAAAGATCAGGGAAATTGTCTCCGGTAATGCTGCTATTCCTCCTGACGGAGCCGTTATTTCCTTCCAAGGGAGCAGTATTAACCAGGCCCAATATTTTAACGTAGGCGATACAGTAACTTATGCAGTCGATTACGCTAATAAAGATAAAATAGTACATCTTTTGGGAAATGGTCCGCTACTGGTAAAAGACGGCCGTAGACCAGTTCCGATGGAAAATGAAGGTTTAGAAAGCGCCCTCTGGAAACGCCATCCTCGCACCGCTGTTGGCTTAACGAAAAAGGGAGAAATAATGTTGGTCGTGGTGGAGGGACGGCAAGAGAACAGCGTGGGTATGACTTTTGAAGAACTGGCGGACTTGATGTTAGAATTAGGCGCCGATAAAGCAATGGCCATGGATGGTGGGGGTTCAGCAGAAATGCTGGTAAAAGGACAAGTGATAAACCACCTTACAGATGGACGGGAACGAAAGCTGAGCAATGGAATCGTGGTAATTTATCAAATACCCGTGTATATTGATGACCAGAGGATTTATTTTGAGCTAACCGATGGCCTTCCGGTAATCGAGAACGATCGAGTCTTGGTGCCGGCCCGTAAAATTTTTGAAACCATGGGGATTGACGTTGCTTGGGATGAAAAAACGAGTACCGTTACGGCAGTTAAAGGTAAAACAACGGTTAAAATGAAAATCGGCTCCAACCAGGCGACCGTTAAAGGCAAAAAAGTAAAACTGGATGTGTCACCTAAAATTATCGAGGGTAGGACCATGATACCTTTGCGATTCATCAGTCAGTCCTTTAGAAGTAAGGTAGAATGGAAAACGGACACGCGCAGCGCGTATATAACTACTAAGCGTTAAAATTTATCTTAGTTTAGGAAACGGCAGAAGGTTAGCCTAAAGGCACCATCTGCCGTTAATAATCTGGAGAGAAAGGGGGATTAAAGATGGAAGGAAAATAGCGCAGTGGCCTACGGATGAGGATCTGGGTCAAATAACAGAGGTCATCGAGTCCGCTTTAGATGAAGCTATATACTGGAGATTAGTTCGGAGAGGATTAGCCACGGGTGGTTATAGTCAGAGTTATTGTTGGGAAAGGGATGCCTCTAAACCGCTTCGCCATGCCCGGCATTATTTAAAGGTTACGCAGCTACAGATTAAGTTTTGTCCCGATATTTATACGATGGATATTGAATTTATCTGTATTCCCGAAGGAGAACGCCGCAAAGGTATTGGTAAGTGTATTTTTAAAAGTATAAGTTGGATGGTAGATAAACTCGGGTATAAGCGGATTGTCTTGCATTCGATGAAAGCAAGTGAGCCTTTTTGGAAAGCGATGGGGTTTATACCGGTGTCCCCACAAAACCAAAACTATCCCCGGCGAATGTATTATGAGCTATAATTAAAGATAAAACATTGCTTTAAAAACGGTTACCGGTTATGATTTTATTATTAATTATTTATTCGGGAAGGGTCCTGTTGTAAGTGATAAAAGATGCTTGAAGGCATAAACGTATCCTACCTGGTTTCTAATTATGGATATATTGCTATTTTTGGGTTTTTAGCCGGGGGCATGATTGGACTTCCGTTGCCTGATGAAACGATAATGGTTTTCACCGGGTATTTGGTTAGTGTAGGAAGTTTGGAATATGTTCCTACAGTAATTGCTGCTCTGATCGGTAGTTTGTCCGGAATCACTTTGAGTTTTTTTGTGGGAAAAAAGATTGGCTACCCGCTTGTGGGTCGGTATGGCGGTAAAATCGGCTTAAACCGGGACAAAATATTAAAAGTAGAAAAATGGTTTAATCGATTTGGCAAATTTGCTCTGCCCATCGGTTATTTTGTACCAGGGGTTCGACATGTTATGGCTTATTTTGCCGGCATTAGCCGGATGAGGTACCGCGATTTTAGTACATATGCCTATTCTGGAGGGCTTGTTTGGGTAATTTTGTTTGTTAGCTTGGGATGGATCCTGGGAGAAAGCTGGGATAAATTTTCACAGTATTTAGGACATTACTGGGTTTTAATTACGATGGTTCTTTTGGCCTTACTAGGTATAAGTTATTTATTTTACCGTTTAAATCAAGATACGATTGTGAGAAAATTACTGAAAGAAGATAAATCGGTTAAGGTAAAAGATAACCCGTAATTTAATCCGCGAAGAAACTCTTTAGGTAAAGATTTAGGTCCTTAGTTGTAATTTATTTTCCTTAAGATAACGAAATAGCCGTCGGGGAGTTATGCTCAGATCTTGCTCAAGGTCTCGGAGGTTAGCCCTTGGATACAAAAGGAGGTAATCTTGAATTTGATGCAAAAAGATTTGATCTTCTTTTTCGCAGGCAGGGCATACATTAATTGTATTTGTTTTAAATATCTGTCCACATTCAAGGCAGTTTTTTAGCATTTTTAAATGACCTCCTAAGGTCTCTTTCATAATTTATAATAATATGATTATAAACACAGTAGCCGAGAAACAGGAGGGGACTAAGATAAAATAGGAACTAAGTCCTACATGATGTAAAAGAAAACAAAAAACCAGTACTTTAATTTAAGTACTGGTTTATATTCAACTCTTGATAATAATGGTCGGGATGACAGGATTTGAACCTGCGGCCTCTTGGTCCCGAACCAAGCGCTCTAGCCAAGCTGAGCCACATCCCGACGCAATTTACATTCTACAATAGGTTGCCCCTAAAGTCAATAATTAGGGCCGCAATTATTAAGGGGAAAGGGGGGATGTTAATGCTGCCAATTGATCAAATTGAACTTTGGTTGGCGTCTCTTCCTAGTGATGAGGTTGAAGAAGTTAATGATGAAAATACCATTGCCACCAATAACGAATCAGATGAGGAAAAGTAAAGATGTCTGATTTCATAAGTTGAAAGTGGTATACTAATAAGAAAAGTAGGGGGGATAGACGAGCCGAAAAAGTAAAGAAAGGTAAGGAGGAGGTTGTTTAATGTTCAATAAAATGAGGTCTTTAAGTTCTACCAGGAAATGCTTATTAGGCCTAACGGTAATTTGTTTAGCTGTATTTGTTTTCATCAGTGGTTGTGGAACACAAACCCCACCTCCCTCATCTACGGATGGAGATAACCAAGCGGTGCAGGAGAAAAAGGAAAAAGTAACCCTTTATTTTGGAGATAAAGAAGCGATGTTTTTAATTCCGGAGGAACGGGAAGTAGTTGTGCCTGAGGATAAGTCTCTGGAAGTGGTCGTATTAGAAGAGCTAATTAAAGGGCCGCAAAATCCGGAACTAGCAATTACCATCCCGAAGGAGGCTCGCGTACGATCCGTACAGGTAGAGAATGGAATTGCTAACGTAGATTTTTCTAAGGAGTTCCAAACTAATCATTGGGGCGGTAGTGCCGGGGAAATGATGACCCTCAGTTCGGTAACTAATTCGTTAGCTAGTTTACCAGGTATTGATAAAGTACAATTTTTGCTGGAAGGGCAAAAATTAGAAAGCATCCTGGGTCACGCTGATAATACCCAACCGATTGCTCCTAATTGGGATCTGGTTAAAAAGTAGTAAGGAGTGGAGGCAAGATGATTAATTTATATATCATTTTGCCTCTGAACCTAAAGCATCCTCATAGCTGCGGCTAAAATGCTCGTCAAACTTACCGTCGTTTTTACGAACGGGACAGATTCATGGTGTTATTTTGATATAACATTCAACCTCTTTTTCTATCCCAATACGATTATAAAACTCAACATTATAGCCAACAAAAAACATTAAAGTCGGGGATGACTTTCCGGGAGCGTTTCCCATAAGAAGGTTTTATGGGAAAAATTAATCTGGCTTTTTCCCGATAAAAACCCCTAGAAGGGTTTAATTGTACTACTAGCAGGATAGTGGTAAAATAAGGTCAATGAAAGGGGGATCCAGGTTGGTATTTCGATTTCCTTGGTTTGTTGATGAATGGCAAAAACATGATGAATCCATGTATCAATTAGTCGCAAAAAATATTGAACTAGCCATGGGTCCGGGGGCCCTTGATGAAAAAACCAAGTTATTAATCGGCTTAGCCTTAGATGCCTTCAAAGGTTCTGGCCCAGGCGTAAAAGCTTTAACGGAACAGGCCCGGCAACAGGGAGCTAGCCAGGAAGAAATACAGGAGACTTTGCGTATTGCGTATCTGATGTCTTCTATGGAGTGCCTGAAGGCTAGTTTAGAGGCTTATACGCATCAAAAGTCTTAATTATGATTAAAATAGATTAATTTTTTTTCGGAGGTTAATCATGTCGCTTTTTAAAAAAGTCCAAGCTTATTTAGATGCTCATCATCCAGGTCTGCAAGCCATTGAATTAGATGAGAACACCGCTACTTGTGAACTAGCTGCAGCCGCTTTAGAGGTAGAAGTCGGGCAAATTGCTAAGTCTCTGGTCTTTAAAGGGAAACAGGAATTCGTTATGGTCGTAGCAGCTGGTGATGTACGAATTTCAACGAAAAAAATTAGGCAGATAGTGGGAAGTAAAGTACGGATGGCTACGGCCGAAGAAGTTTTAGAGATAACCGGTTACCCTATTGGAGGAGTTTGTCCCATTGATTTAAAGACCCCCTTGCGGATTTTACTGGATAATAGTTTGGCGCAGTATCCTCTAGTTTATGCGGCAGCGGGTACCGCTAATTCTGCATTGCCCGTTACTTTAGCTCAATTACAGGAAATAACTGGGGGAGAAATTGTTGCCTTGGTTGAAGACGCGGAGGAAAAGGCAGTTAGTTAAGGTTAAACTGCGGTATTTACTAGTAGGAAGAGGTGACAAGCTTGGAGCTTTACGCCAGACATAAAGCATTGACCGTTACCCTAAGTGGTCAAGAGGAGATGACCGCGGTATCCTCACTTAATGACGGGATCCACATCGTAGAGGTGACTCTAGTTTGCCGGGCTTCTACGGCGGAAATTATTTCCGCTCAGGCTAAAATGATAAAATATCCCTGGAATCTTTGCGAAGTAGCGGCTAAGCAGATTACCCTAATTGAAGGATTAAAAATAGGCCCGGGGATACGCAGTGAAATAGAACGGAGAATTGGCAAGAAAAAAGGTTGTACGCACGTTGTTGATCTGGCGATAGAGGCAGTTAGAGGTATTATTCAAGGCCAGTATCGTTTGCGTTACCTACCCACTACCCGGGAGGAACGAATCAACTTGGTACAGTCAGATATGGAGGGAACTTGTTTTAGCTACAGTAATCCTCATCTTAATCTGGAAGCGACCGGTGATTGGGCTGAGGGGGCCCTTCTCCCAGAACAGTATGAGGAGTTAAAACGAATTATGGCGCGAAATTGATTAGTAAGGATGGGATGCATCCGGTAATAGTAGAAAAGGGAAGGTGGCGAGCTGCCCTTTGACGTATAATTTTGTGCATCTTCATAGTCATTCGGAGTACAGTCTGTTAGATGGGGCAGCGCGCATCGAAGCCCTAGTTAAAACTGCCAGGGAACTAGGTATGCCAGCCTTGGCCTTAACGGACCATGGAGTAATGTATGGTATAGTTGATTTTTATAAAGCTGCTCTTAAATACGGGATAAAACCTATCCTGGGTTGCGAAGTTTACGTAGCCCCCCGAACGCGATTTGACCGTACCCCTAAGGTAGATGACCGACAATATCATCTTGTTTTATTGGCGACCAACAATACTGGTTACCGTAATCTTATCCGGTTAGTCAGTCAGGCCCACCTGCAGGGTTTTTACTATAAACCCCGCGTTGATTTAGAACTATTGCAGGAATATCGTGAAGGGCTTATTGCCCTTAGTGGTTGTCTGGCTGGGCAGATTCCTACTTTGCTTTTCCAGGATGAAATTGAGGAAGCCCGAAAAAAGGCCGGCCAAATGCAGGATATTTTTGGTCGCAACTTCTATTTAGAAATACAAGATCATCAACTTGCGGAGCAAAAGGTAGTCAACCCGCGCATGTTGCGTCTGGCTCGCGAGCTTAATCTTCCTGTAGTGGCGACCAATGATATTCATTACTTGGGTCGGCAAGACGCCGGTATTCAAGATGTTTTACTTTGTATTCAAACGGGGAAGACTTTGCAAGATAAGGAGCGTTCACTTCGTTTTCCTACCTCGGAGTTTTATCTTAAATCAGCTGAGGAGATGTTTCTGCTTTTTGGGGAACGGCCCGAACTTTTACGGAATACCCTGGAGATCGCTGAACAGTGTGAGGTAACCTTGGATTTTAACACGCTGCATTTACCAGAATTTAAAGTACCTGAAGGTTATACTCCGGATTCTTACCTTGTGGAGCTGTGTAATCGAGGATTACAGCAGCGTTTTTCCGCCCCCAACTTGGCCGTTCAGGAACGCTTAGCCTATGAATTGCAGGTAATCCAGCGCATGGGATTTGCCGGCTATTTTTTAATTGTACAAGACCTGGTTAACTGGGCCCGCGCGCAAGGCATTTTAGTCGGACCGGGTAGAGGTTCTGCGGCCGGGAGTCTGGTGGCTTATGCCTTAGGCATTACCAGCCTTAACCCCCTGGAATATGATTTGCTTTTTGAACGTTTTCTAAATCCCCAGCGGGTAACCATGCCGGACATTGATATTGATTTTTGTTATCGACGTCGGGATGAAGTTATTCAGTATGTGGTACAAAAATATGGCGAAGATCATGTTTCTCAGATTATCACCTTTGGAACTCTACTGGCTCGTTCTGCTATACGTGATGTAGGCCGGGTTGCGAGTATTCCTTTACGTGAGGTAGACCGATTGGCCAAACTAGTGCCAGAGGAAGCCGGGATTACCATTGAACGGGCTTTGGAAATTTCCCCCGAGTTAAATCAGGCGGTTGGAGAAAACGAAAAACTAAACTGGCTACTTACCGTTTCCCAAAGCTTGGAAGGCATTCCGCGGCATGCTTCTACGCACGCCGCTGGTCTGGTTATTGGCCGGGAGCCCCTAACCAACTACCTTCCCCTTCAGAGGACCGGGGAAGTGGTGACGACCCAGTTTGCTAAAGAAGTCGTTGAAGAGATTGGCTTACTCAAGATGGATTTGTTAGGTCTACGTACCTTAACCGTAATCCAAGATACCGTTCAATTAGCCCGACAGTCCCATGCAAGCGCCCGATCTTTAGATCTAGAAAGGATTCCTTTGGATGATATCGAGACTTACGCCTTGCTTTGTCGCGCTGAAACTATTGGGGTCTTTCAATTGGAAAGTCAAGGTTTACGTAATCTGATTCGGGAGATGCAACCGAGTTGCTTTAACGATTTAATCGCCTTGATTGCTTTATATCGACCAGGTCCCCTAGGTAGCGGGATGGTAGAAGATTTTATTCGGCGTAAGCATGGGTTAACCGCAGTCCATTATCTTCATCCTACTTTGGAGGCTGTACTTAAGGAAACTTACGGTGTGATTGTTTACCAGGAGCAGGTAATGCGGATTGCAAGCGAATTAGCTGGTTTTTCGTTGGGCGAAGCAGACGAGTTGCGTCGGGCCATGGGGAAAAAGAAACCAGAAGTATTAGCTGCCTATCAGGAACGTTTTTTACAGGGAGCAATCAGCCGGGGCATTCCTGAGGACATAGCCCGACGGATTTTTGAATTAATGGAATATTTTTCTGGATATGGGTTTAATCGGTCCCATAGTGCGGCATATGCTTTAATCTCGTATCAAACTGCTTATCTTAAGGCACATTATCCAGTAGAGTATATGGCTGCTTTATTGACCAGTGTTAGTACTAATTTGGATCGAGTAGTTTTTTATATCGAGGAATGTCGGCGGATGGGAATTGTGGTGTTACCACCAGATATTAACGAAAGTCAGGAAAGTTTTACAGCGGTCGGGAAGAATATTCGTTTTGGACTGGGTGCCATTAAACAGGTAGGAGAAGGCGCGGTTAATTCTATTCTTCTGGCGCGTAAAGAAGGAGGCTTTTTTACTTCTTTGCTTGATTTTTGCACCCGGATCGACTTGCGACAGGTAAATAAACGGGTCATTGAAAATTTAATTCGCGGGGGAGCCTTTAATGGACTAGGTATGCGTTGTTCTCAAATGCTGCACAGTCTGGATCGTTGCTTGGAGATAAGCCATCGAGTTCATCAACAGCGGACCGGAGGCCAGCTTTCTTTGTTTGATCTAACCAGTATGCCTTCGGTCGAACAAATTCGTCTAGAGGTTCCGGATTTACCGGAATTTCCTAAGGGCCAATTACTGGAAATGGAAAAGGAAGCCCTGGGTTTATATATCAGCAGTCATCCTTTAAAGGAGTATACGCAGCAGTTGCAGCAGGCGGGTATCCAGAATGTAATGGAATTACGTCAACTGTCCGATGGGCAGAAGGTATGTGCGGGAGGAATCACGTCGGCCTTAAAAAGGACGCTGACCCGAAAAGGGGAAGCCATGGCTTACTTATCTATTGAAGATCACACTGGAATTATGGAAGTATTAGTTTTTCCACGGGTATATCGACGCTATGGGGCGATACTCCAAGACCGGGAAGTATTACAGATAGAGGGTCGGTTAAATATTCAGGAGGATAATGTAAGGTTAATCGCGGATAAAATAATGGTACTAAAATTTGATCAGCCGGAGCAAAAGGTGTTTATCAAGGTGCCAGGTAAGATGGCGGATAAAGAAGGGGTAAATGAACTAACCCAGCTTTTAAAACAATTTCCTGGCTCCAATCAGGTTTACCTGTATTTTGTTGATGAAAAGAAAATGATTTTAACCCGGCCGGATTTATGGGTGCGAATAGTACCTGAATTACAGGTACATGTAGAGTTGCTACTTGGCAAAGAATCTTTCTCGATTAAGACGTAATCCTTTTGGATATTTATGTATCGTTTGCAGTATTATACATAAAGTGGTATTATTTATGAAAGGGGGAATAAGTTATGCCGGTAGAGCCGGTTTTACATCATTATCAACAATATATTGTCGTTAAAGCTCTGGAAAATGGCGTTACGATTATGGGATTAACCCGAGGTAAAGATACGCGATTTCACCACACGGAGAAATTAGATCGTGGTGAAATCATGGTAGCTCAGTTTACGGAGCATACTTCGGCGATTAAAATTAGAGGAAAAGCCCGGATCTATTCCGAACATGGAGTTATTGATACCTTTGATGATTGAGAGAAGTAGCGAAGATTAATAACTTTATTGAGCTTTTCCGAAAAAACTAAAAAGTTTATTTTAAATTATTAAAACTTTAATTGTTAAGTAGTTACATATATAAATAAAATAGTTGGAGGATTCGGTGAACATGTGGACCGTGGTTTATATTGCTCCTAATCGAGGTGCGGCAGAAAATTTAAAAAAAGTACTGGCTGCCGAAGGCTTGCTGGTGCAACTCAGACCAGTTGGTTTGCCTCAGTCCGGTGACACCAATTCCGTAGAAATTCTCGTTCCAGAGTCAGAAGTTGAGGAAGCTCACGAAATATTAGCTGCGGCTCTTGGTGCTTAAGTTATAGTCTAAATAAGATATAGAAGGATATATTAATTTATGAACTTATAAATTTATAGGAGTGAATATCTTGCGAAGAATTGGCGTGTTGACTAGCGGGGGAGATGCACCGGGCATGAATGCCGCCATAAGAGCTGTTGTACGTAAGTCAATCTATCATGGTCTAGAACCGGTTGGCATCCGTCGAGGTTTTACCGGACTGATTGCTAAAGAAATGGTTCCAATGGGACTGGGTTCTGTAGCCGATATTATTCATCGGGGAGGTACTATTCTACGGACTGCTCGTTGCCCGGAGTTTATGACCCTTGAAGGTTTAAAAAAGGCGGTAAATAACCTGCAGGAAGCAAAAATAGAGGATTTAATTGTGTTAGGCGGAGATGGTAGTTTTCATGGCGCGTTGAAATTAGCTAATGAAGGTATCCGGGTGATCGGGGTTCCAGCGAGTATTGATAATGATATCCCGTGTACAGATTATTCGATTGGTTTTGATACCGCGGTGAATACGGTACTGGATGCCATCAACAAAATCCGTGATACAGCTACTTCGCACGAAAGAGTATTCATCATTGAAGTGATGGGACGTCGTTCTGGGCATATTGCCCTGGAAGCTGGTTTAGCTGCAGGAGCAGAATCCATTCTCATTCCGGAAGTACCTTATGATTTGGAGGATATAGTGACAAAATTGTGCCGGGGGCAAGCCCGTGGTAAATTACACAGCATTCTGGTAGTTGCGGAAGGAGCTGTTAATGCGCTAGAACTGGGTGATAGAATTCAGGAAACGTCGCAAATGGATACCCGTGTAACTATTTTAGGTCATATTCAGCGAGGGGGATCGCCTACAGCGGTTGATCGTATACGAGCGAGTCAATTGGCCGCTTATGCGGTAGATTTACTGCGTCAAGGCGAATCACATAAAATGGTTGGGATTCAGGCGGGAAAAATACAAAGTTGGGATATGGCGTACGTTTTTACTCAAAAAAAGAGGCCAGACAAGAAAATGATGGAACTAGCGAATATTTTGGCGATATAGGTTGCTTTTTGGGGGGGCAATGCTTTACTGGGCGGAGGAGGGATATGATGCGGCGCACCAAGATTGTATGTACCATTGGGCCAGCCAGTCAAACGATAGAGGTTTTGGAACAGTTAATATTGGATGGGATGGATGTTGCCCGGCTAAATTTCTCCCATGGCACGCACGAGGAGCATTTAGAACGGATTAAGGCCATACGTCAGGCAATGATCCATACGGGGAAAAGGGTTGCCCTTATGTTGGATACCAAGGGACCAGAGATTCGTACGGGTAATTTACAAACGGAGACGATTATCCTGAATGAAGGGGAGCAAATTACCCTGACTACGGATGATGTCTTAGGAGACGAAAACCGTTTGAGTGTAAGCTATCGAGGATTACCTCAGGATGTTAAACCGGGGAACATGATCTTGATTGCCGATGGATTGATTGGACTTAAAGTTCTACAAATTAAAGGTAACGATATTACCTGCGAGATAGTCAACGGCGGTGAGATAGGTAGCCGCAAAAACGTTAATGTTCCTGGGGTGGCCATTCGGTTACCGGGCATGACCCAAAAGGACGTAGCCGATATTAATTTTGGTATCGACCAGAAGATAGATTTCATTGCGGCTTCTTTTGTGCGGCGTGCATCGGATATTTTAGATATCCGTCGTATTCTGGAAGAACGCGGCGCCGATATTCATGTTATCGCGAAAATTGAGAACCAGGAAGGTGTAGACAACCTGGATGAAATTGTTCAGGTAGCGGATGGGGTAATGGTAGCTCGGGGTGATCTAGGGGTGGAAATTCCCACGGAAGAGGTTCCCCTAGTGCAGAAACTAATTATCGATAAGTGTAACCTAGTCGGGAAGCCAGTGATAACCGCCACCCAGATGTTAGAGTCAATGGTTCGTAACCCCCGGCCTACCCGAGCTGAGGCTAGCGACGTAGCTAATGCTATTTTTGACGGTACGGATGCGATTATGTTATCCGGAGAAACGGCTGCAGGCAAGTATCCGGTTGAGGCGGTAAAAACTATGGCCCGGATTGCCCGGCGGGCTGAAAAGTCGGTAAACTATCGGGAAATTATCCGGGCCCGGCGAATTGCTTATAAACCTTCAATTACGGATGCGATCAGCCATGCTACTTGTTCTATTACTGCTGATTTAGGTGGGGCCGCGATTATTACGGCAACTACTTCCGGCATTACCGCCCGAACGGTAGCTAAGTATCGACCGGAAGCACCCATTATCGCGACTACGCCTAGTGAACGCGTTGCCGCTAAGTTATGTCTTATTTGGGGCGTGTACCCGGTGTTAGTAGAAGCTACCGAGGGAACGGATCGCATGATTGAGGAAGCTATTGCTGCCGGTTTAAAAGCCGGATTAGTTCGTTCGGGAGATTTGGTAGTGATTACCGCTGGAGTACCGGCCGGGGTGGCTGGTTCCACGAACCTAATCAAGGTGCATTTAATAGCAGAGGTACTCGTACGCGGTATGGGGGTCGGAACGCGGGGAGTGGTGGGAAGAGTTTGTGTGGCCCTTACGCCAACGGAGGCCATGGCGCAAATGCGACCAGGGGATATCTTAGTTACCCGGTCTACCGATCGTGAATTTGTCCCGGCCATGGAAAAAGCAGCGGCCATTATTACGGAAGAAGGTGGTTTGACTTCGCACGCAGCGATCGTGGGCCTTACCCTGGGTATTCCAACGGTGGTAGGGGCGTTCGGGGCCGTAGAAAAGCTTAAGGACGGCGAATTGATCACGGTAGATAGTATACGTGGACAAATTTATCATGGGGTCACTAAAGTCTTATAATTTTTCATAAAAAAGCAGGATTTAGTCTTTTAATAGCGAATAACTTAACTTAAAGAATTTTGTCGAAATAGGCTTTTTAATTGCCCGGAGGCAGGCAGATAAAGGAGGTGATGGTATGCAATCGTTGATTGAAATAGGTCTAGTAACCTTGGCAGTTATTATCTTTTTAAAATTTGCTGGAACTTGCAAGAAGTTTACCTTGTCTGCTAGTGTCAAAAAATGGATTTATGGTTTAACGGCGGTGGCCCTAATAGCTTTAAATGTATTAGGACAAGGTGCTGAGCCACCAATGTGGGTAATAGGGCTCGGATTTTTAATGGTTTGTTTATTCACCCTAGCTTTAATGTCTGAAACTCAGGCAAAAGCCTAGCGTAAATCATATTTTTTAAAGGGAAGGCCAAAAATTTATATAAGAGATATAAAAAAGGTGACCCTCGATCGGTCACTTTTTTTATGTTTTATGCTTCGGATCTAGGTGCATCCAACGGACTTATGCTTATCTAGATCCGCCTCGGTAAGATAAAGTTGAATTAAAAAGGACCTCAAAAGAAGAAAATACATACAATAAACTAGGATACACAAGGATAATAATAAAGCTAATAGGATCTGATATGAAGGAACTGGAATTTTTATTAGGGACTGAAGCTTTTAAAGCTTTGGGTAACTCTAACACGATAAAAATTTATCAATTATTTGCTGTGATTTCGCTGCTTATTAAATGCGGAATACCATTTGATTTAACTTTTGATCCATCGACCCGGCGAGACGAGGCTAACGCAGAACTCACCATCTATATTAATCCGAATACCTCGATCGTATTTACCTTCAATTTTGAAGGGTAAAAAATTATTTTGGGTCAGTACGGCAAGGGACATCCTTTGGTAAAAGATATAAGGGGGATTTTATGTCGCGGGAAATTAGTTCTGATATCGCGCCTTTCGAAGGGCGTGATGCGGTAAATATTTTAACGAAAAAAAATATGCTAGGAAAGGGTTGTCATTGGAGGGCTAACTCCTTTTCTATAATGGGGTCTATTCCTGGCCCTAAATTAAAAAACGCCAAGCAAATGATTGCGTTGACCGGTCAGTTGGAAGGAGTATCTGACCCAGATCTGCCGGGGTGGATTGAACTGGAAACTGCTTCGGAAAGCGATGGGGCTTCTACCATGTTGGATTTGCTACTCATAGGTACCCGGCCTTTACCGGTAGCCGATATAACTTGTGTTTGCCGACATCCCCTTTCTGCCAACTATTTGGTAGACGGTACCCGGGCCGGGAAACTTTTATTGCTTGATGCTCATTTGTCGAATAACTTAAAGATTGTGGAAGCCCGGCCGGTTTCGGCCATTTTTCAATCGCTGGTAGCCTGCGGACCCGGTTTGTTGGGACTAGTTACACTCTCTTCTGGGGTTCAGATTCATAGACTTCAGTTAGATTCAGATCTGCCGTATAACTCCTTTTCTTATCATCTATCTTTACCGCTCATAGCCTTGGCAGAAAATGATTTTACCTCGTTTTGGGGTTTAACCCGGACGGGCGAAGTTTATTTGCTGGAATTACCTAAAGAAAAAGAAAGTAGAGCGCTAGATCG
>JAAYQE010000006.1 GCA_012519455.1 Syntrophomonadaceae bacterium | reverse complement strand
ATTCAGGATATAGTAGAAAGAGTATTAATCGAAAACGGACACGTTAAAACCGCAAAGGCTTATATTCTCTACCGGGCCATGCGTACCCGTTATCGGGAGGCAAAATCTGATTTAATGGATATTGTCGCGGAAATTTTACGCGAAACCCATAAAGAGAACGCTAATATATCGAATTCACCATCTTCTAAAATGTTGCAAATTGGCAGCGCTGCCTCTAAACAGTACTATCTTAATCGGTTGGTTCCGCCTCATTTTGCGGAGGCGCATCGGGAAGGAGATCTTCATATTCACGATTTGGATTATTACCAAATCACCCTTAATTGTCTGCAGATTCCCTTAGGCCGTTTATTAACATCCGGGTTTGATAACGGCCATGGTTACATTCGACCTCCGCGCCGGCCGGCCTCGGCGAGTGCTCTGGCGGCGATTATCTTACAAAGTTCCCAAAATGATATGTTCGGCGGTCAATCACTAGCGTTTTTTGATCGGGAGATGGCTCCCTATTTTGCTAATGCCTCGGATGCTGAGTGTTATCAGGCCATGGAGGCCCTAGTTTATAATTTAAACAGCATGCACTCACGAGCGGGTAACCAGGTGCCGTTTTCTTCCCTAAATTTTGGTGATGCAACCAATGAAGCCGCCCGTCGAGTTACGAAAAACCTGCTACTCGCTTATGAGGCTGGGTTGGGACGGGGAGAAAACCCGATTTTTCCTAATTTAATTTTTCGCATTAAGGAAGGGGTTAATCTTAATCCGGGTGATCCGAACTATGATTTATTTCAACTGGCCTTAAGGGTGGTAGCTAAAAGAATGAATCCTACCTTCAGCTTTATGGATGCAACCTTTAATCGTACCTACGGTACCAAGGTCGCTTATATGGGCTGCCGGACGCGGGTCATCGCTAATTGCCAAGGTCCTGAAGTTACAGCGGGAAGAGGCAATCTCTCTTTTACCACTCTTAATTTACCTCGGCTTGCGCTGCAATCTCAGGGGAACCTAGATCGTTTTTATCATTTGCTGCAGGATCGGGTGGAGTTGATCTGCAGCCAGCTCTATCATCGCTATCAAGTACAATCTCGCTTGCGGGTTAAAGATTTGCCTTTTATTATGGGACAGCATTTGTATTTAGGTTCGGAGGGACTGAGCCCGGAGGACACGATCGGACCGGCCATTCAACACGGTACCCTTTCAGTCGGCTTTATCGGTTTGGCGGAAACTTTAGTGGGGCTTATCGGGAAGCATCATGGAGAATCAGAGGAGGCTCAGGATTTGGGGATTGCCTTGGTAAAGTATATGCGTAAACTGGTGGATCAGGCCGTAGCCGATTACAACCTAAATTATACGTTATTAGCTACACCCGCGGAGAGTCTATCGGGCCGGTTTGTCCTGCTGGATCGAGAAAAATATGGGAGCTTGCCCGGGATTACGGATAAAGCATATTATACTAATTCTTTCCATATACCGCCCGCTTATCCGATCGCTACTTTTGATAAGATTAAACGTGAAGGGGAGTATCATGCTTATTGTAATGCCGGACACATCAGTTATGTTGAAATTCCTTCGCCTCCGGTGCATAATCAGGAAGCTCTGGAAGCCATTATTCGCTATATGAAAGAATCCAACCTGGGGTACGCGGGGATTAATTTTCCCATTGATTATTGCGAAAGTTGTGGATTTCAGGGCTTAATCAACCAGCACTGTCCTCAGTGCCAGAGTAGCGAAATTAAACGGATTCGTCGCATAACCGGCTATCTCTCCACGGTTAACCGGTTTAATTCAGCCAAGATGGCCGAATTACAGGACCGGCAGTCCCATTGGGGTAAGTAGTTTAAAAGTAAGGGGGGGGCTTAAGCCTAATGGCTTCAGTAATGCAAAAGACCGAGGGTAGTCACCCGATCCGCATTGCCGGTTTGGTACCAGAAAGTGTAGTAGATGGACCGGGATTAAGAATGGTAGTGTTTTTCCAAGGCTGTCCGCACCGGTGTCCCGGTTGTCATAATCCAGAAACGCACGATATACATGGGGGCCGGCTCATCTCTCTAGAGGAAGTAGTGCATCAGGTGAGTTATAATCCGCTACTGCAGGGTTTGACAATTTCTGGAGGAGAACCTTTTTTACAACCCCAGGCGGTTCAGTCCCTAGCCCAGCAAATTCAGCAACAAGGAAAAGACGTTGTTGTTTATACCGGCTATCATTATGAAAGGTTACTACATAAGTTTGGACCGGAAATAATGAACTCGATTTATCTCTTGATTGATGGACCCTATCTGGAGGGAGAGCGGGATCTTAGTTTAGCTTATCGGGGATCGAGAAATCAACGGATCATTGATTTGGTCAAAACCCGTACGCGTGGAACCCTGGCTTTGTATACGCCTTTAGTTTAACTACGCCTAAATTCTCGCCCCATTTTGCGATATCTCTTGTTACCGATTGATTAAATAGACCAGCGGGTAGCCAACGGTCAGTAATAGGATGGCTAAAATGATGACCCCAAAGATGGCAGCGACAAAAAGAGAAGATTTATTATAATGGTAGCGCATTTAAATTTTCACCTCACTTAGGCTTTATACTGCGAAGCCGCCCAAACCAGAATTAATCAACAATCCTTCTACAAAGAAACGCCTATTTCCTGCTTTGTGAGATGTTTCCCGTATCTTTTTTACAAATAATAAAAAGCTGTAAGTATTTTTGAACTTACAGCCTGTTTAAAGCTAGATTTTTTATAATATATATTACCTTAGATTTCTATCATTAATAATTGCTGGCATTGCGGAAGCATTCACGGCAGTACACCGGTCGGTCACCCCGCGGACGGAAAGGTACTTGCGTTTGGCAACCGCAAGCACTGCAAGTTACCTCAAACATTTCTCTTTCACCGCTGTAGGAACGATTACTTTGACCCCGTCGTGCCCTACGGCATTCCGGACAACGTGCAGGCAAATTTTGAAACCCTTTTTCTTCATAGAATTCCTGTTCACCGGCAGAAAATACAAAATCGTTTCCGCAATCTCGGCATTGTAAGATCTTATCTTCGTATGCCATTGACTAATATCCCCTTTCAAAATAAAGCTCCTCCTGCAAACTAACCACCACGTTCAGCTTTACCTTGAAACGGGGTAATAGTGAACAGAGATGATCTGGAAGGCTATAATTAATATTATCACCAAAAACTTAAATTGTAAAACAGAAGTTATCCCAAATTTTCGACATTAACCATTTTTTTCAACTTGAGAATCATAACTGAAAATGATATAATTGAAAGTCATATCTTTTTTTAGTTATGGTGAGCAAACCTGTAAGCGGAGTTCTGTCCCTCGTTAGAGGGGATGATCATCTATCTGGGATGCCAGTTACCTGTCATCTCTAGCGACCTACCCGGAAGCAGAGCGGGCTACTCTTTCGCTTCTCTATTCGGTCTTGCTCCAGGTGGGGTTTACCTAGCCAGCCAGTCGCCTGACTGCTGGTGAGCTCTTACCTCACCTTTCCACCCTTACCCGTCACTGGTGGTGACGGGCGGTTTGTTTCTGTGGCACTTGCCTTAAGGTCACCCTTACTGGGCGTTACCCAGCACCCTGCCCTATGGAGCTCCGACTTTCCTCAAACACAGCCTTTCGACCTTTGTGTTTGCGATCATCCAGCTTACTCACCGTATAAACTTTTGCTACCTTGATCAAGGGCAATTAGAAGCATAAAGCAAATAGCGGGAAAAGTCAATAGCCTGACAAAAATTTTTCTTGTTTCCAATTCGGAAGGAATGAAAAACTAAAACGTCGAATCTATATTTCTGGTAGAGGAAATTATATGTTGTAATTAGTCATAAATTGGAGGATTATAGGAATGGAAAAACAAGAATTATTAGATTTGGATCCGGGTATGGTTTTAAATCACTTAGGCAGACGTTATATTAAGGTTATTGGAGGGCCCACGTTAAGTAGTGTTGAAGAAAAGATAAAAGATTGGTTGCAGGAAGGACATTATGTCCGTCATTTACAGATTGATCACCTACCCCATCAGCCTTTCTGTGAGCGTTGGCAGGTGATCATTACCTATTACATTAATCAACATTCAATTCGACCGCCGAAAAGAAAATGTTATCGTTGCACGGAACAGAAGCAGTGTGGGCGTTATGCGAATTACGTTCAGAACAAACTTAATGGTTAATTTAAAAAGATAAAGGATAACGCCATCATAAATTACCATGACGTTATCCTAATTGTTTTAGCTATTTTACTATTTTAATGGATATTTACGCTATTGGCTCCATACTTACGTAATACAGAGGCCGCTTCGTTTATATTATTGCTATCAGATTGTACGGCTACCATAATTTTGCCGGAACGGATATCCTGTTCAATCTGTCTACCTTGCGCTTCCGGAATTCCCCAGTCAATAAGACTACCGGCGATCCCTCCGGTAGCGGCTCCACTTAATACGCCGGCGATAGGGCCTGCGGCAAAAAGAGGCCCTAGTCCCGGAATGGCTAGAGCTCCAACACCAGCTGCTAAACCAGCCAGTCCTCCAAGCACGCCGCCGGTAGTGGCTCCGTCTGAGATAGAGTCACCACCTAATTCCATATCCCGCTGACCTCGATTTCGGTCAAACCGGCCGGCTACCATTTCTTCTTTAGCAATAACCGATATTTCCTGGTTAAAGCCTTTTTGACGTAGTTCGTTGACAGCTTGTTCCGCCTTAGAACGCGTATCAAAGGTACTAATTACCATATTAGCCAATTGCCTAACCTCCTTTTCGTATTAACGCTCCACCTTGCGGTTGGCGAACTGATCCTAGTTTTCCCGGAAGAAAAAGATATATTCTTGGTATGAAAACGCTGCAGCGTATATAAAGATAGACAAGGAAAATGATTAGAGATGTCGAATTTTATTTTTTATAGAAAGAAATATGGAGATTTGGAAATTTTAAAGGTATAAGATTAAGTAGCGGATTAACCGTAAAAAGCTAATTAACTAACCTTAATGGAATTTACTTCGAAGTTTTTAGAAATGCAGATTAAAAAAAGGGGGCAGGTGCTGGCTTTGAGCCCGGTACCAATGCATTATGCATAAGGTTAAGGTAACACTTTTACCGGAAAAACAAGAGATATGGGCTACCCGGGGGGAAATTCTCAGTGAGGCATTATTACTAGCCGGTTATATACTAGAGACGCCCTGTGCCGGTCATGGGATCTGTGGTAAGTGTAAAGTGCGTCTGGAAAATAGAAAAGATAGTTCTTTGGAATTATACGCTAATGAGTGGCAGCATCTCAGTATGGAAGAAATTCAACAGGGTTGCCGTCTAGCCTGTCAAGTAGTATTAAAGGAAGACGTTCAGGTGCAAATTACAACCTCGTTTCGGGAGATGCTGCGGAAAACGATGGGGGTTACAGTTGTGGGGAATGAGACGGATTTTCCCCTGTATCCTTTGGTCCGAAAAATATTTCTGCAGCAGCTACCGCGTCCTACGCTGGAAGACCAACTGGGGGATTGGGAGCGTATGGAGCGTGGCTTAGTCGAAGGCGGTTTTTTGCCCCGGCCGGAGCATTTAGAAAAAGGCTTACAACTGGACGGCGAGATTTTGCGAACCTTGCCTGCGGTTTTAAGGGCTAGTGATTATCAAGTTACAGCGGTTCTTTACAACCATAAATTGATTGCTCTGGAGGAAGGGGATACCACTTCCCAAATGTTTGGAGTAGCCTTGGATATGGGAACTACGACAATGGTCGGTGCTTTAATTGATTTAAATACTGGGAAACAATTAGCGGTTACCAGTCGAACCAATCCCCAGCGGTCCTTTGGTGCGGACATCATTTCACGGCTTTCTTTTGGCAGTCAAGGACAAGAGCAACTTTTAGCGCTGCAGGCGGGGTTAGTGGAAGCAGTTAATCAAATTCTTGATGAATTAGTACAAAGCGCCGGGATTGAGCCCAATTATATTTATGAAACTGTAGTAGTAGGAAATACGGTAATTCATCATTTGTTTTTAGGTCTTGATCCAACTTATCTGGGACAAGGACCTTATGTGCCGGTAGTTACTCGGCCGCTCCAGGTTAAGGCGCGTCGGCTGAAAATCCACATGCGGGATTCCGGTTATCTTTATTTGCTACCCAATATTGCTGGTTTTATCGGCGGGGACGCGGTAGGAGTAATCCTAGCTACCAGCTTGTATCAGAGTTCTAAAGTACAGTTAGCGGTAGATATCGGTACGAATGGAGAAATTGTACTAGGTTGCGCCCAGCAGTTACTAGCTTGTTCAACTGCTGCCGGGCCGGCTTTTGAAGGTGCTCGTATTAAACATGGTATGCGGGCGGTTTATGGAGCGATTGAACAGGTAAAATTAGGCGATGAGGTGGAGGTTCAAGTTATTGGTTCTGTATCCCCACAAGGTATTTCCGGTTCGGGTTTGATTGATGCAGTTGCGGAAATGTTACGCCTAGGAATTATCGACCATACCGGCCGGATTCTCGCACCGGCGGAGTTGCCCGCGGAACTACCGAAAAAACTAAAGCAAAGAGTAGTCGAGGAAAAACACCGACGTGAATTTATTCTGGTATCTGGAGAGGGTCTTACCAATCAGAAGACGATTAGTATCTCCCAGGAGGATATACGTGAGCTTCAGTTAGCCAAAGGGGCGATTGCCGCAGGAATCTTGGTCTTAACCCGGGAGTTAGGGATTACGATAGAGCAAATAAATCAAGTATTTTTGGCCGGAGCGTTTGGAAGCTGTCTTAATCCGAGTAGTGCCCGGGCTATAGGACTGATCCCGAATCTTCCCTTAGAAAAAGTGAAGGCGGTAGGAAATGCGGCTGGGGCCGGGGCTATACTGGCCTTATTATCGCGCTCGGCACGTAAACAGGCAGCCCAGGTTGCGCGGGAAGTCCGACATATTGAACTCTCCGGTCGACCTGATTTTCAAGAGGCTTTTCTGGGGGCTATGTATTTTCCCCGGAACAACAAGTTCTACTAATCCGATGTGAGAGCTTTTTTAGTGGACCAATTCTCAAACAATTTAAGGAACAGAGGGGATGAATAGATTGATGAGTTCTGGGGAAAGTAATCCCCCCTTATCCGATCAACGTCTTCGGGTATTAAAGGCTTGTTGCCGGCAAAAATCAGATAAGATACCAAAAGGTGAATTCGGAATTGAACCCGCGTTATGCCGGCGTTTATTAGAACTGGTAGGGCATGATGCGGGTAAAATTATGGGAAACAAGTTCTCTGTTAGGGAAGAAAATGACTTATTTGAGAAAGGCTTAAGCAGGCCGGGGGAAACTAAAATGGCGAATTTAATACCGGTATTAGAAGCTTTAAGCATGGATTTAACCGCTATTAACCCCGGTTTTCCACCCCGTCAGAAACGGGGAAAAGATAAACGGGGTCGACGCTATTGGATTGATTTTTGGGGTAATGAGGTAGTTGAAGTCGGTAATTCCCTAGCCACGGTCGTTCCAGCTTGTTCTGAAATTAGGCAATTACTGCGTTATAACTGGCCGGTTTTATGTAAAATAATTGCCGAACCGATTGAACGATGGTCTCAGGAAACCCCATATTTTATTTTTAGTCAGATTCCCGGTCCTTTTAGTTTACTGGGAGGTTTATCTTCCTTTTTAGATTTTTTAGGGTATACCCAAGCTTACCCAGAAGAAATAAAACAATTGGCAACTGTAACCGGGAAATGGCTAGAAGCCTTAATTGAGCGGTGCATAAAAGCCGGAGCTCAGGGAATCGTGATTAATGAGGATCTGGCCTATGACCGGGGGCCCTGGATCGCAGAAAGTGCTTTTCGAAAGATTTTTTTCCCGGCACTGGGGGAAATGGTGCGATTTACCCAAAAACGAGGTGTCCCCATTTTACTCCATAGTGATGGGAATATCCGCAGTTTATTACCGGATGTGGTAGATATGGGTTTCGATGGAATCCATTCACTCCAACCTTCGGCAGGTATGAGGCTGGTGGAGGTAAAAGCAGAATATGGAACTCGTCTCTGTTTGATGGGTAATCTCGATTGTGACTATTTGTTGCCCCAAGGGTCAATTGAAGAAATAAAAACCGCTACCTTGGAGACGTTACGGGTAGGAGCTCCAGAAGGCGGCTTCATTTTCAGCAGCTGTGCCGGCATTCTTTCCGCTGAGTGGCCGGCTGAGAACGTATTGGCGATGTATCGTGCAGCCGAGAATTTTTAGAAGGTACCTGTAGAAGATTTTCTGTTTTATTGATTTTGCGTAGGGACTTCGCTTTTGGCACTGCTATTTGAAAGAGTTGAAGAAGGTAGATCCTTAGATGGAGTTTCCAGTCGGGTGATCTCTTTTTTTAGCGAGTTGATTTTCCACTGTAGTTTGGCCTGGTTAACCAGACCGAGCATACCAATAATTAGTCCACCGGCTAAAGCTGAACTGACAATAACGATAATAAGAGGAATCTGAACTGAACCAAAAATATAGTTAATCGTTACAGGGGATTTGTTGGCTACGGCGAGTAAAACAATGATTAAGCTAAACATTAAGGATACGATTATTTTCCACTGCATCTGATTCACCTCTAATGTCTAGATATTCCAAATTGTTTCTTAAATAAAGCAGAGCTTTTTATAGAACAAAAGAAGTCGCCACTCGACAAGGGACGCTGGTTTAAAACGAGTCAATTAAGAAGGTGGAATTTATTTGAGTCCTAAAAATTAATTAAATTAAGCAGATTTTTATGTAATTTGTTTACGGTTTCAATAGAACTCAATCCCAAGAATCCCTCT
>JAAYQE010000038.1 GCA_012519455.1 Syntrophomonadaceae bacterium | reverse complement strand
TTTTTATGCATATAAAGAAAAAATTACTTCCAGGGAAGAAGTAATTTAATCTTTCGCTAATATCTTTTTTTACTATAGACTTAATAAAACACAGAACCGGCCTTGTTTAGATGTGATCTTATTTATTTTGTTAAAGCAATGTTCGCGATATATCTTGCTGCATTTAAAGTGATATAAATTGGTTCTCTTAGGGCGTATAAAATTAATTCGCAACTACTATGATTGCCATATATAATTCTTATAGATTACAGCTTAAGATACTTAATATCCATATATTATTTCAACATAAACTTCATGATAATAACTTAAAATATTTCTTCGTTAAAACAAGAACTTGTAAATTATTTTTTTACTTTGTCTCAAGACCGGCTCCGCATCATTCGACATTATAAAGTCGAAGAATATCGAATTAAGTTGCTTTTCCTGTTAGTATATATATACCTCATTTTAACTTATAAGTCAACCATAAAACCTAAAGTTGGAATATTCTAACTTATCCAATACAGTTACTAATACGCTTCCTGAACCAAATAAAGATGACGAACTAAAGGCAGTCTGTTACAATAAGAATTAAGTGAAATTTATCCAGTAGTGGGGGTAGGGCGGTGTTGATCAAGCCATTTCGTGCTTTAAAGACCAGAAAACCAGGCATTCTAGGAAACAAACCGATTTTTAATTCTGCCGTTTTATTACCTTTAGTCGAAAAAAAAGGACAGGTCTGTGTTCTTTTCGAAGTAAGAGCAAAAAATCTACGCCGGCAACCGGGCGAAATTTGCTTTCCCGGGGGAAGAATAGAAGCGATCGACCAAGATCCATCTCAAACAGCTATCCGGGAAACTTGTGAAGAACTGGGTTTATCCGCTGAAAACATTGAAGTTATCGCCCCCTTAGATTTATTAATCACCCCCTTTAATACGGTGATTCACCCCTTTTTATGTAAAATCGATAATATTAGCCGGCTTAATCCAAATCCGCATGAAGTAGCGGAAATATTTTACGTACCCCTTAATTTCCTCTACACCTATGCACCGATTACCTACTATTTACGCGTGAAACTCCTACTCCCTGACGATTTTCCTTATGACCTGATTCCCAATGGAAAGGATTATAACTGGCGGGAAGGATTTTACCCGGAATACTTCTACCTTTACCAAGATTATGTAATCTGGGGCATGACCGCACAAATCCTGCATCACTTTATTAAGCTTACCCGGGAATATATTTAGTCAAAAAATATTAAATAAATACTTAATATCTATTTAAATTGAAAGCACCCTGGTACCAAATCGATACCAAGGTGCTTTTCTTAATTTTCTTAGATATCGTGTTTTATGTTTAGAACTTGACGTTACCCCAATCGGAATGACGGAGCGGAACGCGCCAGGCCAATTCCAGAGCCCGAGCCAGTTTCGGCCGAATTTCCGCGTGGGTAATAATTCCATCGTGGAAGTTCCGGGCACCAGTGTAGTAGGGATGACCTTCACCATCGTACCGTTCAATCATCTTTTGCCGGAATGCAGCCATTTCTTCTTCATTGATCTCTTTGCCTGTCTTCTTGGCATTTACGCGACGAAGAGTTTCTAAAATAAAGCCAGCTGTAGTTCCGGACATAACCGTGGTCCGACCCCGCATGGTTTGGAAAATAAAGTTCGGCCGGAAAGCCCGTCCGCACATTCCATAGTTAGCCGCACCATGGTCAGGACCAACTGTTAATTGAAGCTTCGGAACCTTAGCACAGGAAACTGTACGTACCATATCCGAACCGTATTTACCAATACCAGCCCACTCTTCTGCTTTACCTACCATGTAGCCAGGTGCTCCCTGGATGAAGAGTAATGCGGTACCATCGTTTCCGCAGCGTACGATAAACTCAGAAGCCTTTTGCGCGGCCTGAGTAAAGATAACCCCGTTCTTATTAGAAGCAACAATACCCACTGGAATTCCTTCGATATAGGCCTTACCACAGATTACGCTGTCACCGCGGCCCGGGCCATAGTTTTCTTTATACTCGGAGAAGTGACTGTCGTCAACAATCGTTTTGATAAATTCTTTAATTTCAATCGGCTGATAAGTATCAGATGGCATATTCTTCATCATGTAATCTAAATCAAATTCTGGCTTCGGTGGCTTAGCTTCGCGGCGTTGGGTATAAAATCCTTGCGGCGGATCAAAGGAAATGAGTTCACGCAGCCGAGCGATTCCTTCTTCTTGATTACGAACAAAGTGGTCACAACCACCGGAATGCTTCGTGTGAACATAGGCACCGCCTAAGTCTTCATGGCTGACATCTTCCCCGATCGCGGACTTAACCATTGGAGGTCCGGCCAGGAAGGCATTAGCCAACTTGTCAATCATGATCGATTCACAGGCCAAGTAAACGATATACGCTCCACCAGCCGTGTTGCCACCTGTACTTAAGGTGTATTGCTTGATCCCTCGAGCGGACATGTTACACATATTGTAGAACATGGAACCGAACATGCCTTCGTCTGCAAAGCAACCCGCTTGCAGGGGCAGGAAGATTCCGCCCGAGTCCGCCACGTAGACACAAGGAAGTCTATTTTCATTGGCTACCCGTTGCGCACGCATGTGCTTCTTCAAGGTAATCGGGAAATAAGTACCCGCGGACATCCGACTTTCATTAATAAAAATCATGCAATCTTGACCTTGGATTTTACCTACCCCGGTGATTAGACCACCACCCGGAATATGGGGTTGTTCCGGATAACCAATGTCGTATCCACATTCCAGACCGATTTCAAAAAAGTCGGTACCTGGATCAATTAACATATCTAGCAATTCTCGCGGCGTCTTCTTGCCCTGTTTGGCCAAGCGATCTACCTGCCTTTGACCGCCAACGTTGTAAGCATCTTTACGTCGCTCCAGCAACTCAGCATCTTTTTCTCTCCAGAACTCTAGGTTCTTTTGTTGTTGAAGCGCTATCCTTTCTTTACGGGACATTTTAGCCATTCTATTCCTATTCCTCCTTTTTTTAGTAAATTGTACTACCAAATGCTATCGGTTTTTAATGGTTTAAAATTTAAAAGGACCAAATCACCTCCAACACAAGACATTAACCTGATAGCTTAACATAAAAACTTTTATCAATTATTTAGGTAACAGCTTCGGTGTATTCTTACTTCGCCAAAAATCGCTAAGTTCCTTCCTCATTTAGAAAATTCACGCAGAATTTTAAACTCCACTCATTTTATATCTAATAAATCAACCCCTTACGTTCAAGAAACGGCGCTTTTTGTACTTTATTATCTCCCCTCTGCTTATTCCTTTCTTAAAGTTATACGATCCCTTTCTTTCAGGTTTCCCTTTAATCCATATCTTTACGACATAATATCACTAATCCTTTATATAAAAATTTTCCAATTCTTTTTTATTCCCGATTTTAGCATCCGCAATAAAAAGCACCAACTACCGCCATTTTGAAACCCTCGGTTTCCATATATGCCGATAAATCCTTCTCCACCCCGGCTAAAATATCCTCTAACTGTCGCATGCGGGCCTGTTCAAAAGCGCTCTGCGCTGCTTTCCATTCTGACATCGGTAAATGCACAATATTCTCTCCGGTCTCGTCATATTTTCCGACAATCAAAAAGTGACCGCATTCCCGGCACTGCTTAAAGGCAATCGCTTCCGCTCTTTGCCTCACTGCCTCCTTTTTTTCGATTTCCTCCAAAATAACCTGGGAAATTATGTCCAAAAGCTTAATATCAAACCCGGTTACGATTTCCTTTTCATAACCGTAATAAGCTTGGATTTCGGAGTCAAAGGTTAGATTAAAGGCTTTAGGATGCATATATTCCGTACTCGTAATACTTTGATTGAGATGCCCCTCTAAAAAATCTATCGGATCCGAAAAAGAGACTTCCACTCCCGCCCGGGCATAGGCACAACGAATAGCTTCTGCTAGAACCCGCGTTTCCTGGTCCGGTAAATCGTGTTTTCTTAATCCGTGTAGCCAGGGTTGGTAATGGGCCGAATTACTACCGACCAAACTAAAATTAACTGAAATTTTTCCTCGGACAACAGCTTCCGCTAATTTCTCGATGGTTTTCAGCCGTTTACTTAGTAGAAACTGATAATAGCGATCAATTTTTTCCCCAACGGCCCCTTCTAACCCCACTCCTTTGGCCATAATACCCCGAAAATCAAACTTTTCTTGCATAATTATGGCTCTCCGTTCGGGATCGTATTCTGCATCATAAAAAAGTCCCTGGGGATCATGGTAATTCTCGATTAATCCGGGAGCTTTCCAAGCATACACCAGCCGGTCCTGTTGATTTAAGTATCCGTTAGTAAAAACAAAGTTAATTCCTTTTTTGTTTATTTCAAAATAAGCGGTCATGCCTTTCCCTCCCTTCTTATTTCTTCGACAGGGCCGGCACATTCCTTCAACCTGAATTTTCCTTCTTACCCGAATAATTACCCAAAAAGAAAAACTCAGATCAAACTATCCGAGTTTATATAGATACCTTGAGAACTACAACGATTAGCCAACCTAGGCTCGGGCTTGTTTTTGCTGAATTTTCGCCCAAGTATCCCGTAAAGGCACAATGCGGTTAAACACCAGCCGTTGAGCGGTCGTATCTACGGTATCCACACAAAAATATCCTTGTCTTAAAAATTGATAACGTTTCCCAGGAATAGCCCCGGCAAGACTGCCCTCTACTATTCCAGAAGTTAACTTTTCCAGCGACTGTAGATTTAAAAGAGCTTTAAAGCTGGTATCTTCCGTTTCCGCTTCCACTTCTTCTTCCATCGTACTTTCCGAATTAAATAGATGGTCGTACAAACGAATCTCCGCCGGAATTGCATGAGCAGCTGAAATCCAGTGTAACGTCCCTTTTACTTTACGCTTACTAGCTGCACCGCCACTGCGCGTTTCCGGATCATAAGTACAGTGAACCTCTTTTATTTCTCCTGTTTGTTCGTCTTTCACAACCCCCACGCATTTAATGATATAAGCGTGTTTCAATCGAACCTCCTTACCCGGAGACAGACGGAAAAACTTCTTTGGAGGGATTTCGCAAAAATCATCTTGTTCTATATACAATTCCCGAGAAAAAGGAAGTCTACGGATACCCATCGCCGGATTTTCCGGATTATTTTCCGCTTCTACTTCCTCCACCTGACCTTCCGGGTAGTTCACCAGCACTACCTTTAAAGGACGTAATACTGCCATCACCCGTGGTGCGCGGAAATTCAAATCTTCTCGTATACAATGTTCCAATAAAGCAATATCCACGACACTATTACTTTTAGCTACACCAATACGTTCGCAGAAATCACGGATGGCCTCAGGGGTATAACCTCGCCGGCGCAAGCCTGAAATGGTCGGCATCCGCGGATCATCCCAGCCGCTAACGTGCTTCTGCTCCACTAGTTCCCGTAACTTCCGTTTACTCATCACAGTATGCGTTAGTTCCAGCCGGGCAAATTCTATTTGCTGGGGTCGCGGATCAAAATTTAAGGTTTCCAATATCCAATCATATAGAGGCCGATGATCCTCAAACTCCAAAGTGCAAATAGAGTGCGTAATCCCTTCCAGGGCATCCGAGATAGGATGTGCATAGTCATACATAGGGTAAATACACCATTTATCCTCGGTACGATGATGCGTAGCCCGCAAAATTCGGTATAATACCGGATCACGTAAATTCAAATTAGGCGAGGCCATATCGATTTTCGCTCGTAACACCCGAGAACCGTCCGCAAATTCACCCGCCCGCATCCGGGCAAAAAGGTCCAGATTTTCTTCTACCGAACGGTTAGAATAGGGGCTTTCTCGGCCTGGTTCAGTTAAGGTACCTCGATATTCTCTGATTTCCTGCGCGCTCAAGTCACAGACATAGGCCTTTCCGATTCGAATTAACTGTACGGCAAATGCATACAGCTGTTCAAAGTAATCTGAAGCATAAAACAACCGGTCATCCCAATCAAAACCCAGCCACCGAACATCTGCTTTAATCGATTCTACATATTCAACTTCTTCTTTGCTGGGATTGGTATCATCAAACCGCAAATTACAGATTCCCTTATTTTGGGCAGCAAGTCCAAAGTTAAGACAGATGGATTTAGCATGACCAATGTGCAGATAACCGTTAGGTTCAGGCGGAAACCGAGTATGTACTCGGCCCCCATATTTATTGTTTTTAAAATCCTCATTGATAATATTTTGAATAAAGTTGGTAGAAACCGCGGGACTGCTTTCACTCATCTTGGCCGCTCCTTTTATGATCTAAAATATTTCCATACTTTCGGTGAAAATATTATACCAATATTATACCGCAAGCACCTATACTTAACAACGTAGGCCCTTTAGCCCAATTAATTGTCACTTAAGTTTATGAAACTTGAATACCGTAAAGAAATTTATTAGCCTTTGACGAAATATAGAAAAAGGAAAGCTTACGAACACTATCTTTTAGAAAACTATCTTTAAAATGAGGTGAACCGATATTGATTAAGCTAATTGAAGCCCTTAAGTTAGCTATCGAAAATGAAAGAAACACTAAAGAACAATACCGTCAGCAGGCCCGAGAAGCTGTTGATCCTGAGGTTCGGCTCATGTTTGAACATCTGGCGCGCGACGAAGAAAAACATGAAAAGCAGTTAGTAGAAAAACTACAAGCCTTAAAACTTCTGTATTTAGAAGACTAAACCGCTACTTAGCCAAGCCATTAATATTAAAATGATCCCTACCCCGAGCATGGTTAGCAATAAAGGTCTAGTTAAATGTCGATCATGCGCCAATTGGTGCGTACCGCAAACTGACAAGCCCCCTAGGAAAAGGGCAATGAGCATAGTTAGCCAACCGGGAATCCGCATTAAACAAATAATAATGCTTCTACTTTTCTTGGCCTGTACGCAAAAGATACAAGGGCCCAAAAAGCGACTCCGCTCTAATCCCCTCTGGTAGACCTAAGGGCTCCGGCGCCTCCTTAGCATCTACAGCGATAACCACGGTTTCTCCTAGCCACAATTGCATCGAATCAAGGCAGGCTACGGACGGCAGCACTATACCGGCAGATCTGGTGCTATTTTCTATTGGCGTTACCCCCAACGTGGAATTAGCTCGCGAAGCTGGTCTCGAAGTTAACCGAGGTATCATCGTAAACCAAAATATGCAGACCAGCACCAGTGGCATTTTAGCTGCCGGGGATGTAGTTGAATACGACGGGAAGGTAAACGGATTATGGTCCCTGGCCTTAGAACAAGGCCGAATCGCCGGGGCTAACGCCGTAGACGATCGGCAAACCTAT
>JAAYQE010000037.1 GCA_012519455.1 Syntrophomonadaceae bacterium | reverse complement strand
GTAAGATTTAAAATTTCTTTCAAAAAGACAACATATTTTTATTAATTTTACAGATTATTTGTTTTTGTATTTTATCTTATTTAGCAAGTAGATTGTAACATCTTGAAGAAATATTATATATAACAATAATTAATCTTAACTTATTTTATCGGGTTTAACAGTGAAGATCGCGATGAATTTATTCGGGCCAATTCTGAAGAGATAGACCGGGGATTCTATTAAATTCTTTTTTTGACATATTTCGATTAGCCACGGGGACGGTTCTCCCGGCTGATCATAAGTAAAATTCTACATTCTATTAAAAATGTAGCCGATCAAACCAAAATGTTAGGTCTAAATGCAGCCACGGCAACCGCGGGGACAGTCCCCGTGGTTGGTGTTTTTAACACTGCCCGGGCGGTGAGCAATGCTTTTTCGGTGTCGAAGGCACCCCAGGTCTATGGTCTATCTCCAGTCTCCAGCCAGCGGTGCCAGCCTAGCTACGGCAGAGGGGGTGTTGTTGGATGGTCGGGCTTATGATCCCCCATTTATCAATTCATGATCGGCAAACCGGAGTACGCACAATACCAGCCATAAGAACCGTCCCCGTGGTTTCGGGTTGCGTGGTTGTCTGGGCCCAGGATCTTAGGACCTTAAGCCGATGTAGTAACGTAGTTTTTATTATAAGATGTTAAATATAAACAGTTCTTTGGTTTATAACGTTAGGAGGGAGATCATGAAAACAAAATGCCGCTTGTCCCTATCCCTGATGCTGGCTGTTTTAATGTTAGGCTTAAATTTGCCTTTACCGGCCGCAGCCGGCACTCTGCCGATACCGGATGAGGTGGAGGTTGATTGGGAGGTAAGTATTACCTCGAACTATGCCTGGTCCAGTGAATCGATAGATGATGACGGAAAAGTTTATAACCGTTATAACGGCAATGACTCTTTTTATATGCAGTCAAGCGGAACTACTAAGCTTGAGCGCGCAGGGTTAACCTATGATGGCTATCCTTACCTGGAACCTAACTCGGATGATAAGGATTACAATTTAAGCTGTCAGGGCGGTGGGACCTCAAACGATTGGTATACTTATACTTTAACAAAATGGGAACCAGGCAAGGGTTGGGGGGAAACCAGGGATTTTGAAGGTACGACCGTGACAACCTGGCAGTATAGCCTGCCAAGCGAGCGCGATGACATTGATCCGGAAGATGATGCCGTTTTTTGGTTTGAAATCATCCCGCCCGAATCGGATAATGATCCAGTCCGCTACCGGATGCGTTTCGAACCATTCTTTTTTATTCAGCACGATTCCCTGGGCTACTATATTGATGTCTCTGGCGAATACCGTTCGACCAACGGGGATTTCGAGGGCAGCCACTCTGAATCTGGGGAGCTTGTTAATCCGGGGGCCCAAGGTGCAGTAGATCTAGCTGATCAAGTTTGGTACGACCGGATGGAACATCACCCATCGGGCAGCCTGATTGAAGGCGAACTTGAATTTAGTGACAACAAATTCAGAGACAGCGGCTCAGTCCAGCATACCTTCAGCACAGATGATGGCCAGGCTGAAATCACTATTAAATATAAAATCAACCAAAAGCCAGGCGTTAAGGCCATCCAGCCCAACCAGGTCCTGGGCCGCTATCAGTACCAGGATGAAGAAAATTACCAGCCGGCCACTGATTTCGTCGCCGGCAAGGATACCGTCATTCAAGTTTTTTTGCCCGATGAAGTAAAGGCAGATCAGGTGAGCAATCTGGAACTGGATATTTACCGCAACGGCAGCCAAGTGACTACCCTCACCGGCCCTAAAAAAGACCGCAAGAATAACGCTTTGATTTTTGTCCCCCAGGACAAGTCGGTGTGCGGCAATTGGGCGGCCGGCACGTACCGGTTTGTGGCCAAGCTCGAAGACTCGGAAGAAACCCTGGACAATGTAGAATTTGAAGAGCGCCGGGATTTCCGCATCCTGGCGGTACCGGTTACGGCCAATTATAACGGTACGATTAAAGGTCCCGGCTCGAATTGGGCCGAGGCCGATAAATTTCTCCGCCAGGTGTTTCCCCTGGCCAACGAAAATGTCAAGCTGGAGATAAGGGAACAACCGGTGGATGCCAGTGAGAGCCGGTGTAATCTCGCCACTGAAGAGGGGCGAAAGTGGGTGTGGTTAAAACTGAAAGATCTGCAGCCGCCTAAATATATGGGTGGACGATACGATGCGATTGTTGGGTTTGTGGCTGATCCGATACCCATCATTCAGGACGGCCAACCCGATCTGACCCAGGGATTTACCGTGAGTGAACCGGCGGTGATCGTGGCTTTGGATGCGGACTACCAGACCACCTTGGCGCATGAAATAGGTCATTTTTTTGGCCTGGGGGATGAATATAGCAAAGGGGCCTTTAAAATGGGGGTTAACCCTCCGCCCCCAGGCTATCAAGGCTCAGACTGGGATACGGGGGAGTCGGTAACCAGTCCAGACAGCCAGGTACAGCCGGCGAAGGACGGGTTAGGTTCAAGGATCTCAGAAAAGCTGCACCCGTATGAGGTCGGGGGGAGAGGGCTTTTAGGAGACCTGACCAGCTTCATGGGGAGTGGGGCTCCCCCTTCCAAGAACTGGACGACTCCGGTTATTTGGCAGCATCTTTTTGAGGCTTTTGCCCCTCAGTCCGGCGCGCAGGCTTTCCGTGCTTTCAGCACCAGCCAGTCAGGCGAAAAGTTTGTGACCGTTTCCGGCCTGATCAGTTCGGCCGGCCAGGTTGAAATCATGGAACCCTGCTTCAGTTATTCGTCCGGGGCCTCGTTTACTCCGGCTGAGGGCACGCACAGCATTTTGGCCCTGGATGCCGGCGGAACGGTTTTAGCCAGCCAGGGTTTCACTCCCTATTTTCGAGTTTGGTCCATGCCCGGTCAGGTGCAGGATCAAGGCGTGTTTAGTGCGGAGCTCCCCTTGCCGGCCGGGACCAATTGCTTGCGGATTGTGGAGGGGGACCAGGTATTACACGAAATTCCGGTCAGTACTTCAGCTCCCTGTGTGAGCATAATTAATCCTCTGCCCGGGGCGAGCCTGTCCGGGACAGTTAACCTGGAATGGACCGCCAGTGATGCGGACGGTGAGGCTTTAGCGTATAAGGTAGAATACAGCCCGGACGGCAATCGGTGGATTGTTCTGGAACCGGCCACCGCATCAACCCAGTGTACAGCTGATTTTTCTCGCCTGCCGGGAGGAGAACAGGCCGCTATACGGGTGACCGCTACTGATGGGATTAACAGCACTACGGCAATCAGGGCCGGCTTGCAGTCCCCGGTCAAGGCACCGGAGGTCTATATCCAAGCCCCGGCGGACGGCTTCTCTGCGATCCAGGGAGAAGGGGTTTTCCTGGAAGGCCGAGCTTACGATCCCCAGGCCGGCTGGATTTATGATTCGGCCGGGTTAGTCTGGAGTTCCGACCGGGACGGAGAACTAGGCCGCGGTTCGCTGGTTTTCGAGGATAAGCTTTCTCGCGGTAACCATACGATTACCCTGCAGGCCAGCGGGCCTTCGGGGCAAACGAAGACCAAGAGCGTGAACTTGACGGTTGCTTCAGCCGGCACGGACGATCCGCAGGAATTTAGTCAGCAGTCCGATGTGCCGCTGGATCACACTTGGACCGTAACCTTCAACGACCAGGTAGACCCAGCCACGCTCACTTCTGCTAACCTCCAGGTCCTGGATGCCAACGGGAATCCAGTAAACATCAAACCGGAACCCGGCGCCGATGGGAAGACAGCCCTGATCTTGCCGCCGCCAGGTGGTTATCTCCCTGGGCAAAGCTATGTTATTTTAGTAAAAAATGGCATCCATTCCGCCAGCGGCAAAGCGTTAAAGTCAGCTTATATAAAGCGATTTACCACCCTGTCGTTTTAAATAGAACACGGTGACCGGTTAAGACCTTCACCACATAAGCCAATAATGCGGCTGCAGAACGCTAATTTTTACCGGGGGCTCAATAATGGGCTTCCGGTATTTTGTAATTTTTTGCTGGATATAAATTAGGAAGATTGTCCTGCTTGGTTAAAAAGGATTACATAACATTTGCTAGAAATAATAATAATTACTTGTGTTCCCGGACACATTTTAGCCGCGGCCAAAGGAGGTATTTTTAGTGTAACCGCCCATGCCCGCTAGGCACAACCACCAATGAAGATAGCGGGCATATGTCATCCTGAGCGTTAGCGAAGGATCTTACTTCTCAGCGGGGGAAAGATTCTTCGCTGCGCTCAGAATGACAGCCGAAGTGTTTGATGTCTTATTTTCTTACTAAAAATAGTCGAAGGCCTAGGTTGTCTATGCCTATAGGTCAGGGAAAGGACGGTAGATCAATCAAAGAATAGCAGCTTGTTAAACACGGATGATTTAATTTTTCAGATGCAGGATTATTAATGTAAGGGGAGATGGGGAGGGTGCATTTAATGAAGAAATTATTATACTGTTGTATTGCCTTATTTTTTTTCATGGTCATATTTACATCTTTAACCCCGGTCCATGCCGCAACAATTGATGGATATTACCTAAAAAGTAGTTATAAAATGGGTGAGACTCTGACATTTAGCGGAACCGTCCAGACTTCAGATGTTCTCAAAAAAATTACGGTTAATTATGATGGGCCAACAAATGGCACACTGTTTTCCAAAACAATATCCTCAACTACAAGGACCTTTAATTTAGCTTCTGTGGGTTCGTTTACAATGGGTTCTTCTCATTTCACGAAGACCGGAACATACAAAATAAAAGTTTGGGTGATAACCGGTAATAGTACTACCGGTACGCTGATCAGCGAGAAGTCATTTGCGTTGTCTTGTGATCATCTTAACCATGCAAATGATACTTATAAATATTCAACTTACAGAGATACGGGTAATGATACTAACCATATGCGATTAGATTGGTATCGGCATTCGTGTGAGGATTGCGGGGCCTCTTTGCCGGATATCGCAGATAGAAACGGGGAGCGGGCCGAGGCTCACACATATAGTGGCGGTACCTGTACAAAATGTGATCATGAGTGCCAACATTCCCGGCATGGAAATGATACTTATGCTTATTCGATTTATCGAGATACCGGCGACGATACTCATCACATGCGGTTAGATTGGTACAAACATTCGTGTGAGGATTGCGGAGCTGCCTTGCCTAATATAGCCGATCGGAATGGTGAAATACTTGAGGCGCATACTTTTCAAAATGGAAGGTGTACCAAGTGTGGTTGTACCGAACCGATTCAAGAAACTATCGATTTAATTGGCAGTGGCTTTGAGATAAGTGATAATGGATCGATCCAACTTGGGGAAAGCATCAATATAAGCGGCACAGTTACTGCAAACACATCAATAGCCAAGGTATTAGTTGTTATTCATGGGCCAAACGATGAAAGATTAGGGGGAGAGTTTTTTAACAGAGAGTCTTTTACGGCTGGGACAAAAAGCTTTGACCTATCCCAAGCAGGAGATATTCCGTCAGGGACAGGTGAAAGCATAATTAATCAACCAGGCACCTACTGGTTGTATCTGTATGCCAAAACACCGAATATGGCTAACGGTCCATTGCTGCAGAAAAAAACTATTACTGTCCTGGAACCAGCTCAGGTCAGCTTAAGCAGCCCGAATAATGGCACGACCTACCGAGTGGGCGAGAGCATTCCGGTAACAGTGGCCGCGAGTGGTGTTAAATATGTCCAAATTTATTACAAGAACGTAAACAATGAACAGGATTGGGGCCAGATTGGCTCGGAATTTATCGATCAGAGGAACTGCACGGCCAGCTGGTCAACTGTCGGTAAAGCCCCCGGCCAGTATCGCATCAAGGTGCAGGGACTAAACATACCCAACACGACGCCCCTGGCCGAAGATGAAGTTATCGTCAATCTGGAAGGCTTGGAACTCGCGGTCATAAACACCTACCCGGCCAATGGGGCGAGTAATGTTCCAGTTGAAAGCACTCTAACCGTTTCGTTTAATAACCCCTTAAGCTATGTCGATGTTAATTCAAGCAACAACGTCAAGGTAACTGCGGCGGATGGCAGCGCCATATCCTTTGACCGGGGACTTGGTGACGGGAATATTTTGACCCTTGTGCCCCGGGGTAATTTAGCTGGTAATACAAACTATACCGTTACCATACCAGCCAATTTCCTCAAAGATGCGGCCGGCAATACCTTACCCCAGTACTCTTTCAGCTTTACTACGGGAGCAGCAGAACAGTACCCGGACTTAACTATCATCTCACCAGGATACAATGAAACAATTTACCAGAGCGATATAAACCTTACCTGGAATCCGGTCAACGGGGTGACAGGATATCAACTGACGGTACTTGACGAATTTAACGGTAACATTATTAACGCCATGCGCAATGAAAAGGTAACTAAGGCTAATTACTACCTTGAGGCGGGCAAGCTGACCTCAGGCCACCGCTATAAAGTCTGGGTGGGAGCAGAAGTTAATGGTCAGATTATAAGTCAGGCGATAAGCTATTTCACGTACGTTGCGGTCAAACCGGCCATCAACATCAATGTGCCGGTATGCGAACCCATTAGTACCGACTTTGAAGGTGCTGCTTATAAGTTCTATGCATTTATGAACAATAAGCCCGATAAAGCGTATATTTTATTTAAGAAAGCCGACGGTAGTTGGTTAACCGTTAATGAGATAGTCCAAAACCCTGTAATGGCGGAAAAGTTTACCTTGAATTATCACGGCATGACTGCCGAAGGTCTTTACTTATATACAAAGGATGATTTAGTAATTGACGTGGGGGGAGAAAGAGAGTTTAAGGTGGCCGCGGTGGACGAGAACGGTGACCAGGTTGGTGAGTCCGGAGCTGGCCGGTATTATTACAAACGTTGGGTTCAAGATGTTCAATTTGCCCCTCAGGACGGTTCTGGCAACACCTATCGATTCTCCGCTAGGGTTACCTCAGAACCGGATTATTTGGTGATTCAGTTTAAAAATGTAAATGGCGATTGGATTCCGGTTCAGACAATAATTGATAATAAGAATAATCTTGAATACAGCAAGTTCATTATGAACAAGTCGAGTTGGGAGGAGCAGACTTACTGGAGGTATGAAAAGGCCGGGGTGGTCATAGAGGTTCCAGGGGACCGGGTGTTTAGGATTACGGCGGTTAAGCGGGCTTCCGACGGTTCCTATTACGAAGATTATTACTCATTGTATGAGTATCAATTAAAGGTAGCACCCGATCAACGAAAACCTATGGTTAAGACCACGGATCCGGCCATTAATGCTACGGAGGTACCATTGGATAAAGATATCCGGATATCTTTTGACAACAAGCTGCGCTATGTGGATGTTTTTAGTCAAAGCAACGTTACCCTGACCGCACCCGACGGCAGACTGGTCCCGTTTGACCGGGGTCTGGGCGATGGAACTGTTTTAACCATTATTCCGAAGGATAACCTGGATTATGGTACACGTTATACAGTTACTATTCCAGGTAATTTCCTTAAAGATTCTTATGGTAATACCCTGGATCAATATACACTCAGCTTTACCACTAAAATGGCTAGTCCACAAACGCCTGACGGGTCTTCAAGCTATAACCGCACCAAGGCCCTGGAATATGCGGAAAAGTATTGGGATAGAATGTGTGCGGATGAAAAGTTTTATAATACTACCGGCTACGTGCCAATTAAAGGTAGCAACAATTTTAAAAACAATTATTTAAATGATGGGTATGATTGTGCTCATTTTGTATCTAGTGCCTTAAAAGCGGGTGGTCTTGACCTTAATTATATAAACTGTACAGATTTATATAACACAGTAACTGACAAGTACGGGAAGAAAACAACGAACAAAGCGGAGTTGGAAATTGGCGACCTGGTCTTTTATGGAAGCAAACCTTTTACGCATGTCGAGATAATTACTAAAAAAATAACCACCCAAAAAGGTATTGAACTAAGGTGTGCTTCCCACACTACTGCCCATTTTGACGACCGAGTCAGCAGCAAAAGCCCGACGTATGTTCACCTATATGGGACAAAGGTCGATAAAGGGGTAACGAGCATGCTTGATAAGGAAAGCGGAGGAATAACGTTTGAAGGAAAGGACTATAATGTTTACGATCAAGTGCACGCAAATCTTGGTTTAATTAGAAACTCACTGAATGCTAGTTACCAAACCCTGAGTGATGAGCAGTTACTCAAGATATGCAAAGCCATGATCCAACAAGAAAGCAACGGGTATGCTTATTCTTCAAGATACGAGTTTAACCATGATTACGCTAACCACACCAAAGGGACTTACGCTAATGGTAGTTTAAACAGGTTTTTGGACAATAGACACGGAACCATCAAGGATTGGTTGGATAAAAACACGGTAATGACCAAGCGGTCATTTCCTTATCGCAGCCTGATAAATAAGGGTGAGCTGAGGAAAAATACCAAAACTGGAGCATATGAAAAGCATTCGGACTATATTGACCCTAACAAAAATTATGGTAACTATACAGCCCAAACAATTTCTTCGTCTAGTTTTGGTATGTATCAAATTATGGTGGATACCGCAATTGGTTTCAGTGAATTCAAAAATACCGGGACTATTCAGGAGCTGTACAATCCCGGTACGGGAACTGATTATTTCATTAAAGTACTGATTAATAAGATAAACAATGCTAAAGGCGACCTATTCCTAGGAGTTAGGAATTACAATGGCTCGGGGAAAGCTGCGGAACGTTACGCTCAATCGGTATTTGACAAGGCCGGTGTAAAACGCCTTGGCTTGAGCAGCCTATCTTATGAACCTACTACCGAAGAGGCAGCAGATAATGAGGCACCGGTATACTTGGGGGCGAGTATTAATGAAAACGGCGATTTGGTGATGTTAGAGTTTGACGAAGACTTGATTGCTGTAGACCTTTTTGATCTTAAGTCGTTTGTTACCCTAGCGAGGGATGGAGTAAACTATGCGGAACTGGGCGATTTTGACGAAATTAAGATCGACTCCAATAACCTTATTATCTACCTGGACGAGTCATTAACAGAAAACCATGGCAGGATTAAATTGGCACCGGGAACCTTAATGGATTTCAATGATAATTTACTTACTAGCGAAGTAATAACCGATTACCTTGTAGCGGATCTCAATCCGCCAGCTTACCGGGATGTGTGGCTTAATGATGCTAACAATATTGTAACCTTATTGTTTGATGAAGATTTGTTTAGCAACCGGGAACTAAAACCAGGGGTAAGCATTTCATCCGACGGAATCAATTTCAAACCGCTTAATTCTAATGATCTGGTTAAACTTAATGGCAGCTCCTTGGTGCTTAACCTGGAGAAGGCTCTACCTGCAGGTAG
>JAAYQE010000036.1 GCA_012519455.1 Syntrophomonadaceae bacterium | reverse complement strand
CGCTCCATCGCTGCGATTTCCTGAGCTTTTTGTTTTAACTCCACTTTAAAATTGTTTATCTCTTTACCTTGAATATTCCCCTTTTCTTTAAACGCTTGGTTTTCCGCAAGTAAATTTTGCTTAGCTTCCTCAGCCGTCTGTTTTTCCTTTTGTAATACCCCAATTTGCCGGCAAAGTTCATCTACACTAGCTTCCAGGGCCTTGATCTGACTTTGCCGATCCTCCAGATCCTTGCTAAACTGAATTAGCTCCGTTTGATAACTGACGATGGTCCGGTTGCGGTTACGAGCTTCCTCCTCCAATCGGGTGATACGTTGTTTAAGGGAACGAATCTTTTTTTGTTGTTCTTGAAGCAGGATATCTTTACGTTTAATTCGATTTTCTAGGGTTTGGAGCGAATCCACCTCAAAATACACTTCTTCATGCTTTTGATTTAAAGGAGCAACGTTCGTTAATAAAACCGAAGTTGGTGAAGACCCCGGGGCAGTCATTAATGGCGTCCTCTCCGGCACGATTACTGGTTCCGCTGTCATTAGTTTTTTTTCATTACATTCCTTTTTCTCTGCCGCACTCTGGGCTTTACGGGACTTTACTTTACCCATTTATCTTTTCCCCCCATCAGGTTACATTTTATGGAATCTAGTTTCCTAATTAGTTTCTTTAAATCATCTAAATTTTCCTTCTTCCAAATTTGTAATATGATAGGATATTTTGGAGAAAAAATGAAACTATAAAACCGTAATTCTTGTTAAAATAGCAAAAATCCTCGTCAGCTAAACGAGGATTTTAAGTTAAATTTTTTAATTAAACATTATCTTAATTTTTATTTTTATCTAGTCTTTTATCAGGCTTTAAAATATTTATCCAACCATATAAAAACCCGGTCCCAAACGTTTGGCCAGGTCTGCAGAAAACGATGATCTCCACCGGGAATTACGGCAATCTCTTTAGGGTTTCCCGCCATGGTATAGGCTTTACGCGCCTGCTCCACGGCTACTACCTCATCCTGCTCTCCATGAATAATCAAAATCGGCCGTAAGTTAATAGAACTTATATGTTGCTCTAGATTATGTCGATACAAATCCTGAACAAAATCTGACCTTAAGATAAACTTCCCTTTTTCGTCTTGTAATTCAAGGGATGATCGACCTGATTTAAGCAAGTCAAAATTTTTATCTAGGATACGCGAAAAGGTTTGCGGTAAATCGTAAGGTGTTGACCAAAAACAAACACCAGCAATACGCGAATCCTGCGCGGCAGCAATTAACAGCGTACTCCCTCCCAGGCTGCGTCCCAATCCCAGTAGAGGCACCTCTCTCCGGACGGGGGAATTAAACACCCAGTTTACAGCAGTCCGCAAATCCTCAACCTGACGACTTACCGTAATTTCGGCAAAATCCCCTTCACTTTCTCCCACCCCGGCAAAATCAAAACGCAGTACCCCATAACCCCGACGGGCCAATTCCTCACCCAGGATAACAGCTCGTCCCCCGCCTTCTTTACTGCCCCGAAAGCCATGGGTGATAATGATATTAGCTAACAGGTTACTCGATGGAGCATGGAAAACCCCTGCTAACCTTTGTCCTCTATCATTTTTGAACCATACCTTTTCCAAGCCAGATAACTCCCCGTAATCTAAATTTATAAAAAAATAATACCTTAACTACGAATAGGTTTCTACATCGGCTTTTTAGGTTTTAAACTTTCGTCCGCATCATAGCGAGCTTTCTTATTACAATAATGACACACATAAACGACCTTAACGTTCAATCTAATTTTTTCATAATCTTTATGGCCAGCCGGTACATCTTCTTTTTGACCGCATAAGGCACACCGAGCTTGAACGAATTTCGCTGGTTCTTGCATCTTCATCCCTTTCCCCCCTTTTTCTCTTAAAGGAAACTGAATGTTATAATAGCCTTATATTATATTATTCGCTACTACTACTGTTTTTCCTTCGATAAAATAATTAAATTATTATACCTCATTCCTTTGGCCATGCATAAAAAAACCCGGATCAAAATTCCATCCTTAGATCCGGGTTAAGTCGAGGCCCTAATTTTACTCGGCTTTTATTCCACCTTAAACTGCTTAACGGCTTCCTGCAATACTTGAGAGGCCTGGGCTAGTTCCGCAGCCGAATCAGCTACCCGTTGCGCTGTATAAAGCTGGTTCTCCGCGGTGGTAGAAACCTCTCTAGCTCCCCCTGCACAACTTAGGGCTAGGTCGCGAATACCCCCGGCGGCCTGAGTTACTTCTTGGGAATTTACCGCCATCTCCTGATTAGCAGCCGTAACTTCTTCAATTTGATTAGTTACATTTTCGATGGCCTGGATGATATCGGTAAAAGCCTGCCCCGCACTAGCTACGGCATGTAAACCACTTTTAACTTCATGCGTTCCTTGACTCATGGCCTGTACGGCAGTCTGGGTCTCACTTTGTATTTCAAAAATTAAATCGGCAATTTGTTTAGCCGCACCTTCTGATTGTTCCGCTAGTTTTCTAACTTCGTCCGCCACCACGGCAAAGCCACGCCCTTGTTCTCCGGCCCGAGCCGCTTCGATCGCAGCGTTCAAGGCTAACAGATTGGTTTGTCCGGCAATTCCAGTAATCACATCTACGATTTGTCCTATTTGTTGCGATTTTTCCCCTAAAAGTAGGACTTTTTGTGCGGAATCGTTTACGGTTTGATCAATGACATTCATCTGACCTACCGCTTGTTTGATTAGGTCCCCTCCTTCTTCCGCTACCTGAGCTGCCTTAATCGAGGCCCCAGAAGCTAACACCGAATTATGGGCTACCTGCTCTATCCCCTGGGACATCCGTTCAATCATTGATGCCGTCTGATCTACTTGTCCAGATTGATTTAAAGTACTTTCCGTAACGGATTGCAAGCTGTTGCTCATCAAACCAAGGGCCTGGGTACTTTGATTAGCCTGGGTATTCAAGTCTTCCGCGGAAAGATTAACTTTTTCCGCCACCTGGCGAACCTCATTAACTAGATGCTGTAAATTAGCCATCATATGATTAAAGCTATTAGCTAACTGTCCCAATTCATCTTGAATAGAAAGATTAGCTACGGTGGTAAGGTCTCCCCCCTCCGCTTTCTGCATGGCCTCCGCCACGTGTAGGATACGTCGGGAGATAATCGTAGCATAAAATCCAGCCGCGCTCATCGTTAAAAGGTATCCAAAGATGCCAAATAAAATAAGATTATTGCGAAAATTATTAGCCATCTCTTCATAAGGAGTAGTAGGTACACCTACAAACCACATGCCAATTACTTCATTTTGGGCATTACGGATCGGCTCATAGGCAGTTAGATTACGTACCCCCACTACATCCGCCTCCCCTAAATAAGTTTTTCCCTGGCGTAAAACTACCTCCTGAACGGTAGTAGCTGCCTGGGTGTTAACTTGTCGCACCCCATCCTTCATAACGTTGGTGGATACTCGGGTATTCCCCCGAAAGATAGTTACCGAATCCTCGGTTAAACTACCGATCTCATCAACGATACTGTTATTTCCCTCCATTAAAACATTACCTTTATATAACTGCCCCTGCTGGATCGTCCATTCTCCTGGGTAGCGTGAATCCAGCAAGCGACTGCCAAGTTGTAAATCGGACTTTAATTTTTCCTCCGAGGAGGCAATAATCTTTTCTTTCATCGTAAAATAAGCATAGGTCCCCATTCCTAAGGCCAGAACGGTTACTACTGCTGCGAAAACTAAACCTAACTTAACCCTAACTCCAAGGCGTATCTTTAGCACTATTAAACCCCCTCCAGAACTAAATTTTTTTGCCTCCTTTCGGAATTAATAAAATTTTCCATGATATTAACTTTTCTCTATTTAATCTCTAATTCCTGCTTTTATTCGATTATTTTTTATGAAAATTATGTAAAAAAAAGACCCTACGGGGCGATTCCCGGTAGGGTGGTCTTAACGTATTCGGTGCGGGCGAAGTTAAATACCGCAATCCATTCTCCATTTTGATTATAAAGACGGCAGGTAGAGGGTCCACCTTGATAGACCGTTCCATCGCGTACCACATCCAAGTCTTTAACGTATCCAACTAATGGTTCCGAGTTGCCCGTAAAATGAACCTCGACCGGAATTAAAACTGGCTCCGGCTCGGCAGCCTTAGTTTTAAAGGGCAGTTCACAGCCAGTAAGCAGGCCCATACTGATGGATAACATTAACAAGATCAAGCCTATCTTTGCAATCAGCCACTTTTTATTCTTTGGAGACATTTATTTTTCACCACTCTTCCTAATTCTTTCTCCGGTACGCCGGCTTCTTCGACCCCATTCATTCAATTGTTCATCCGCCAAGTAATGCACGGTATCTTGAGGAAATTTACCATCTTTTTCTTTAACCCCAGCCCTTACCCCAGTTAAAATCTCTAGTCCTTCATCCACATTTTTGATGGCCCAAATATGGAAACGGCCGGCCTGAACAGCCTCAATTACCTCATCATCCAGCATTAAGTTACGGATATTTTGGCGCGGGATAATCACTCCCTGATGTCCGGTTAACCCTTTATCTCGGCAAACCTTATAAAAACCTTCAATTTTATAATTGATGCCACCTACCGGCTGAATCTCCCCTCGTTGGTTAACCGAACCGGTAACGGCAATTCCCTGATTAATCGGCAACCCAGAAAGACTGGAGATCAAGGCAAACAGTTCAGCGCTAGAGGCACTGTCACCCTCAATTCCTCCGTAAAGTTGTTCAAAAGTTAAACTGGCCGACAAAGTTAAAGGTTTATCCTGTGCATACATTCCGCCCAAATAACCCATCAGGGTCAAAACTCCCTTACTATGAATCTGCCCGCTCATCCGTATTTCCCGTTCGATATTAATAACTCCTCGTTCCCCCATATACGTTTTTGCCGTAATCCGGGAAGGCTTACCAAAAGCATAATCGCCCAAACTATAAACCGCTAGACCGTTAACTTGTCCGACTACCTGGCCATCGGTGTCGATCATAAGGGTTCCTTCCTGGATGGCTTCATGTAACTTTAGTTCAATTCGGTTGGAACGGTGGTTTTTTTCGTTTATCGCTTTATCAACATGCTCTATCGACACTAGGTCTGCGCCTTCGGTATCTGCCCAGGCAGCAGCCTCGACCACGATCTCGCCAATTTTGTTAAATAGAGTAGAAAGCTTATTTTGATCTTCCGCCAACCAAGAGCTATAATCTACAACCCGGGCTACTGCGGTACGATCAAAGTGTTTTAGATTTTCCCGATAACAAACGGAACTGATAAAACCTGCATATTTTTCCATATATTGACGGGAGCGATCTATTTCCGTATCAAAATCAGCCTTAATCTTAAACAACTTACGAAAATCCTCGTCATAAACGTATAATAATTGATACAGATAAGGCTCTCCAATTAAGATAACCTTTAAGTTAATAGGTATCGGTTGTGGGTCTAACGTAACCGCCCCTCCAAGGTTAAGGTTACGGAAGATACTTTCTACCACGACTTCGCGGTTACGTAGGGTCCGCTTCAAGGTATCCCAAATCGGAAAACTCTTAAGGATATCTGCTGCCTGGAGGATTAAATAACCTCCATTAGCACGGTGGATCGCACCAGTTTTAATCTTCGTAAAATCAGTAGCTAATACCCCGAATTCACCTTCATATTCAATGGTGCCAAAAATATTAGCAAACGTGGGGTTTTTTTCCTCAATTACTGGGGCCCCTCTAACCTCAGAATTATCTACCAGTAAATTCACCTGATAGCGGTTAAAAATACTTTGACGGTTAAAACGTTTAAATACGTTAACCGGGCTTTGCCCTTCTTCTTTGTCTAAAAAGGCATCCAAATTATCGATTAAATCATTTTCTACTTCGTTAAGATACTCAACTACTTCAGGAAAGTCTAAAAATTGTTTTTTTAATTCACTAATTAAAGGACCAATACTCTCGTGTCCTAAATTACGTTCTAGTTGATTAATTATATTTTTTGTGTGGCGTTCTAACTCCTTATAACGCCACATAGATTCATTCATTTTCTCTCGTACGCGACGATTACGTTCCTGAATCGTCTCTTTAATTTCCCCCGATAAATTTTCATATTCTTCTTCACTAACCGGTTGACCGTTAATTAAAGGGACACTGGCTAAACCGGTACCAGTTTTATGAATCGTAAAATCTTCTCCCCGGGCATACAGTTCTAACTCTTGATAAATTTCATTAGTTTGAGCGTAAAAATCCTCCAAAATCTTACTTTTCAGTTTTTCGTATTCTTCCCCGGTAAAAACTTTGGGCACTTCTTTTTTCAACTCATCCATAAGGTTATTCATGCTGTCTCGCAGCTTAATCCCCCAGCCTGGGGGAAGACACAAGGCTTTGGGCTTATCCTTATATTTAAAATTATAGACATAGAGCCAATCGCAAGGCTGTAGTTCATCCGTAGCAATTTCGCGAACTAATTTACGCGCAAAAGACGTCTTCCCAGTACCCGATATACCCGTCATAAAAATATTGTAGCCATGGCTTTTAATTTTCAAACCGAATTGCAGTGCTTTTCTGGCTCTTTCCTGGCCCATAAATCCATGTAAAGGGGAAATTTGTTCAGTAGTTTCGAATTCAAATTGGGTATAATCACAACGGTTTTTTAACTGCTCTGATGGAACCTTTAGGCTATTTTCCATAAATAATCACCCTTTCTTCAAAGAGATGCCGTTCAAGTACCAAAACACTTATTTATAATGACGACGATTCATAATTTATATATGAAATTAGCAGGGCATCAGGTCACTTAAAAAACGATCAAATCTCGTACTCAGTTCGACGTGATTTAAAGTATTTCCTGCTTAGGCTTCCCTTTCTTATCAGCCAGATAAAAAATTACCTCCTAATAAGGAGGCAAATGTAGTGAAGGAGGGTATGTAAATTTAAATTTTCAAAATTAAAATTTATTTTATTAGATATAAATATTAGCCACAATTTCGAAAATTCCTGCCATCAATAAAATAAATTTATAGAAATTTTCAGAAGAGTTGTGACTATTTTAACATATTTAAATATTTAGTTCGCAGATCGTGATAAATATCTGCGCTTACCCTTAAAATTCCGTACGCTCTAACCGCTTAATAATTTTAGAAGTGACTGAAATGGATAACATTAAAAGTAATAATACAGAAAATACCGAGCCAAAACCGCGTACAACTACCGTAAAAACTAAATCCCAATCCGTACCCAATCGTTCTCCCCCCCCCATCGAAAACCCTCCAACCAGATGACTTCACACGAGTTGCCGGTTATCTTTTGGTTTTCGACAAGCAATTATTAATTCCTGCCTAAATTATAAAATTCCAATTAATTACCAAAAAATACTTAATTTCCTATTCTTTGTTCTACCCGGGCAATAACTCCCTCTAAGAGAAGCGCAAAAGCAACCATGGGATCAAAATTGCCGTTAATACCATACATAGGTATGGGCATCGTTCCTTTACATATTACTCCGAAACTCTTACTCATTTCTTGAAGTACCGGCAATGGAGCCAGATCTCCTTGCACCATCGTTCGTTCCAGGGCATGTAAGGCATTAGCTCTTACTAGATATTTTTCTTGAGGATCTTGTACCAAGCGAAGCAAAATTTTAACCGTTTGCGGATCCACCAGGCGATCCAAACAACCGGCTATTGTCGCGCGAACCAATTCGGTTTCCTGACGATTAAAAAGTAATTTAAACATAACCCATTGTACCCGCATTCGAGTCAAAGCTTGGATCGGTTCAGCCGACACCGATAAAACTCGGGGTTCCTCGATTAAGGGACCCAGATCAATACAATGGCCCAGAATATCGTATATCTGACTAGGATTGCCACCATCCATTAGCATAAATAGGGTCCAGATAGCCGTACGGCGAACCTCCTCAGGTTCCTCTGGGGTCTCGATCAAACTAATTAAAGGTTCAATTGTTTCTTCGCCGCCAATAATGCCCAATTGTTCAATTACCGCACAAAGAAAACGTACCGGTATCTCTCCTTGGCGCAGATAACTCGATAAAAGCCGAATGTTTTTAAGGGTCCGAGGAAGATAGGCCACACATTGCTGCCTTATTTCCCAGGAAAAAGCTTCATTAGCTACAAGGTCGGCAAAAACTCGATCAACTTCCCGACCGCGATAACGTGCCAATACGGTTCCCGCCCAACGTAAAACATCTTCCGCATTCTTTTCTTCCCGCAATAAGTTAATCAAGGGTCTACGAAAAGCCGGGAAAATTCGTTCTTGCTCACTCAATAAATAAAGAATACGTTGCTGGGTTGTTTCCTTTCCTTCCGTTAGCCGTTCTACCATGAGATTCTGTAATTGACGACGGTTAAGATATTTAGCAATTAAGCCGGTTAAATCCCGAATTAAAGGCCACGTCAGTTCTTCCTGGTTGCAAAAAAAGTCCAGGATGGGAGAAATAATTTGCTCGTACGGTGCCTCTTCCAGCGTTTTAATAATCGCATATTGCACCGCCGGACTAGATTCCGGTAAAATTTCTAACAATTTTAGATTCAAAGGGGTTAAACACCCGCGAAATTGCCGAAAAAAACGTATGCCTAAAAAACGCCTTGACTCCATCGGATCCTGTAATAGCTCCAAGATTGGAGTTAGCCCTTCATCTTTATCAGAATGGTTTTCCTCGCCCATTTTTTGTAAGGCCTTGTCCTCCTGGCCCCGCAATAAAAAGCTTACAGTATCTGACGCGATTGCGAGCCCATTATAACTGGACAGCTTCATTTTTACCCGGTTAATCAAAAAGGAGATTTTTGCACAATATTCTTTTATCCAAAGACTAAGCTCCTCCTCTTCATTCTGAATCAGAGCCTCACAATTAACTAGTACTTGTTCGGCCAGTTTCACCGCTTCTGTGGCAAAGCGAAAATAAGGAAGCTTAAAAACCTCACGGTAGACATAGTTTTCAATTTCAATTTTGGGAAAATGATTACTAATATAATAAAAATCGGACAGTATAACTTCATTACCCTCGATCTGGACACTGAAATCAGCTAAACGGGGGCAAATCTGTTCCGGAGTACAGCCACAGGGAAATACTACCTCATTCAAATCCACTTCTTCATTCTCTAAAACGGCTACCCGACCCTTTAAGGCACTTTGCAGCAGACGATGAGCAGCCGGTACCATACCCCATAGTTCTCCAAAAAAAATAACACGATCGCCTACGATCAGATCAACACTGGCGAATAACCCTGGTTCTCGGGGAACGGTTAGCCAGTCATAGGCAATAATCCGAAACAATATCCTACCTCCTTGGCGAAAGACTGTACAAAGAACTGTACTGCTAACAGTATAATCATACGCCAATTCAACAACCCGGGCAAGCGTTTAAGAAAGCATCAAATATAAGTTTGTAAGATAAACCTAACTTTACGATTGATTTTGTAGACTTCTTAGTTGTATCCTTTTGATAGAAACGTTTAAAGTGTTATAATACTATCTGATAATAATTTGAAAGGGGTGGTTAAAATCGACCCGATACCTGATTGGGACTATCATTGCCTAACCAAAATCAAGCACATAACCAGGAGGGTTGTCTCTGACCACCGACTAGGGAACCCTCTTTGAGAGGGATGCAAAAGGAAATGATTAAAACCTATTTTTTTAAGGAAACAGATTTAAAAATCTACACGGACGTTGATCTGGGGCGTAAAGACGAATATCTCGAATCCCCAGATAATTTACTGTGGGTCGATGTTTTTAATTGTGACGACCTGAACTTAATTATATCGGAAATATTTTTGATTTTCACCCACTAGCGATTGAGGACTGTCTGCAACTAAGTCCACGGGCTAAAGTTGATAATTATGATGGGTATTACTTTTTTGTCTTCCATGCTCTTCATTACGACGAAGAGAGCGAAGAAGAAATTACGACTTCGGAATTAGATGTCTTTCTAGGAAAAAATTATATTGTTACTATTCATAAACGGCCCCTATCGGCAGTAGGCAAGGTTGTTAAACAATGCTTGCAACATCACCGCTTGATGGATCGAGGCCCTGATTACCTGCTCTATTCAATTGTAGACGTTATTGTTGATGATTATTTCCCCATCGTTGACCGTATCGGGGAACGGATCGACGAACTGGAAGATGAATTATACATTAATCCGGCACAAGAAATTACGGACGAAATCTTATCCCTAAAGCGAACCACCCTCCTGCTACGTAAGGTGGTTCTTCCCCAGAGGCGCATTTTTGCCAGTGTGGGTGGTCGCTATTCTTTTACGGTAAGCCCAGAAAATCAACCTTTTTATATGGACCTGGCCGATCACTTAGAGCGTATTATTGACGCTACAGACACTTACCGAGATTTGGTCAACAACGCTCTCGACTCCTTCTTCACCGTTCTTTCGGGAAGAACGAACGAAGTAATCCGAGTGCTAACTATTATCTCGACCATTATGATGCCACTGACTTTTATCACTGGGTTATTCGGGATGAACGTACCGATTCCTTTCCAGGAAAGTCCTTGGTCCCTCCTGATTATCGTGCTGGGCATGGGCGTTATCGCGACCGGAATGTTGTGGCTTTTTAAAAAGAAGCTTTGGATTTAAAAAAGCCCGGTGGGGTAAATCTGGTGAAGCCGGTTTCGGTATGTAAAAAATCAATCTAATTAAAATTAACCTATACTACTTGATAAATTAGGAGGTTGAAACGGTTGTTATTAGATATACTCAGTCCGGCCCGCGTACTCTTCGGACCCGGCAGCAGCTATCGTTTAGGTGAAGAAGCATGTCGTT
>JAAYQE010000035.1 GCA_012519455.1 Syntrophomonadaceae bacterium | reverse complement strand
GTCCCTTTACGTAACACTCCACTTCCTTTAGTCCATGCTCCATAGCAGCGCGGGCTGCCGTATCCGCAGCCATTTGGGCAGCAAAGGGAGTGCTCTTACGGGAACCTTTAAAACCCTGAGCACCAGCACTGGCCCAGGAAATGGTATTTCCCACCGTATCAGTTATCGTAATGATCGTATTATTAAAGGTCGAATGAATATGGGCAATGCCCTTTTCAATATTCTTCCGTTCTTTCCGTTTGACCCGGGTAACTCTTCGTGCCAACTTATTCCCCCCTTCCTATTTCTTACGTCTAATTCCAACCGTCCTACGCGGTCCCTTGCGTGTCCGAGCATTCGTCTTGGTACGCTGACCTCGCAATGGCATCCCCCGTCGGTGACGAATTCCACGATAGCACCCTATTTCAATCAGCCGCTTGATATTTAAAGCTACTTCTCGCCTTAGATCACCTTCAACTTTATACTCCCTGCTCAGGATATCTCTTAATTTGGCGACTTCTTCTTCGGTCAGATCGCGCACCCGTGTATCTGGATTAATGGCTGTTTCCTGCAAAATCTTGCGTGAAGTTGGCCGGCCAACTCCTAAGATATAGGTAAGAGCTATTTCTACCCGTTTGTCTCGCGGCAAGTCCACGCCGGCGATTCTCGCCATGTTTCACTTCACCTCCGTTTAACCCTGTTTCTGTTTATGTTTAGGGTTTTCACAAATTACCCTAACCCGGCCTTTACGTTTAATTATTTTACACTTTTCACAAATTGCTTTTACTGATGGCCTGACTTTCATGGTCTTGTCCCCCTTGCTCCCCAAAAATATGCTCCAGCAAAATGCTAACTTAGTACCGATTTCTTTACTTGAATCGATAAGTAATCCGGCCACGGGTCAGGTCGTAGGGAGATAATTCTACTGTAACCCGATCCCCGGGTAGAATACGAATAAAATTCATTCGGATCTTGCCGGAAACATGGGCCAAAACCTTATGACCATTTTGAAGTTCTACCCGGAACATGGCATTTGGTAGTGGCTCAATGACCGTACCTTCCACTTCAATAGCGTCATTTTTTGCCATTAGGTTATTCCAACCTCCTTATTCCCCCAAGCACCTTCCAAGAATACTGCCAATTCAGTTATGGCCTCCCGTATTTCCGCGTTGGTGGGTCGTTTATTCCTGCCCAATTTTTCAGCTATTCCCTCACTAATCAGGCCCGTCCTCCGCACGTGCTTTTGGCTCTTACGCTTCGGATTATCTACTTTTCGGACCTTACCGTCAACTATACGTAAATATGAATCAGCATCGATATACAGAACCAAGTAACAGTTACCGGCATCTCGCCCAGCTATTGAATAAACCAATTCTCCGATTTGAATTACCTCAGAAGTCACTGTATCCATCACCTCCAATAGATTAGAGTTTGGTCAGGATCTCAGGACCCGTCTGAGTAATTGCAATCGTGTGTTCAAAATGGGCTGATAATTTGCGGTCACGGGTTACCACCGTCCAGTTATCCATTAAAACTGACACTTCGTGAGTCCCGGCGTTTACCATCGGCTCTATAGCCATGGTCATCCCCGCCTTTAAGCGAGGGCCACGCCCCGGTGGGCCGTAATTTGGTATCTGAGGCGGCTCATGCATGTTACGCCCGATACCATGACCCACATATTCCCGAACCACTGAAAAGCCTTGACTCTCTACCCACGTCTGTATAGCATGAGATATATCGGAAAGTCGATTTCCGACTACCGCCTGCTTAATCCCTAGACTTAGAGCTTTTTCTGTAATTTCCAAAAGTCGTTTGGCCTCTACATCAATCTCGCCTACTGGTAGGGTAATTGCTGCATCACCGTGAAACCCATTGACAATCGCTCCAATGTCAATACTAATAATATCACCGTTTTTCAATTTCCTTAAACCGGGAATTCCATGAACTACCTCTTCATTAAGCGAAGTACAAATACTGGCCGGGAAACCTCCGTACCCTTTAAAGGATGCTATTGCCCCCTTGTGGGTCAGGTAATTTTGGGCTACTTGATTCAACTCTTGGGTTGTAACCCCAGGCATTACCGCCTTTTTAACCTCCTGCAGAGTTTCAGCCACCACCCGACCAGCTTCTCGCATATGACTAATTTCTCTTTCCGATTTAAGGATAATCATTGTAATTCGCTCCTAATTAAAAATCTATATACCCAAACTTTGTAAAATATCTTGTAAGACGGCCTCGACTTTTTGATTACCTAAAATATTTATTAACAAACCCTCTTTTTGATAAAAACCAATCAGAGGTGCAGTTTGGGCATCATATACGGCCAATCTCTTTTCTACGGTAGCTCCCGTATCATCAGCCCTTTGATATACTTCACCACCGCATACGTCGCAAACCCCTTCCTGCTTGGGGGCATTGTATTCTACGTGATAGGTAGCTGCACACTGCCGACAAACCAGACGTCCGGCCATCCGCCGGATTAGGTTCGGTCGGTCAACCTCAATATTTAACACTGCATCCAAGTTTTTATTTAACTCACCTAATAGCCCTTTCAAGGCCTCGGCTTGCACTACCGTACGGGGAAAACCATCTAAGAGAAAACCCTTCTGGCAATCGGTTTGCTTAAGCCGTTCCTTCACGATTCCTATCGTTACTTCATCGGGAACTAATTGCCCGGTCTCCATGTACCCTTTTGCTTTCAACCCCAGTTCAGTTCCCTGCTGCATCGCTTGACGAAACATATCGCCGGTGGAGATATGGGGAATCTGCAACTGCTTAACCAGCAGCACCGCTTGTGTCCCCTTTCCCGCTCCGGGAGGTCCCATTAAAATTAAATTCATATCTCGTTCACTCCCGTCTACTATCTATACGCCTTACTACTACTTCATGAATCCCTGATAACTACGCAGCAGTAAATGAGATTCGATTTGTTTCATTGTTTCGAGCGCTACTCCGACTACAATCAGCAGGGCGGTGCCGCCAAACCAAATACTCGTTATACGGGTAATCGCGATCACAAAGTTAGGCAAAATTGCAATCAAGGCTAAAAATACCGCACCAAACAAGGTAATCCGCGTAAGAACCCTTTCAATGTATTCAGACGTCGGCCGTCCCGGGCGTATCCCTGGAATAAATCCACCATATTTCTTTAGATTATCTGCTACATCTACTGGGTTAAAAGTAACAGCAGTATAGAAATACGTAAAGAAGATAATTAACAGGGCATATAGTATATTATATGGTACTGTTCCAAAATGAAAATATTTTTCTATAAAAGTATTTAGACCAACCCAACTTGACCAGGAAGCTATCGTTGCCGGAAACATCATCATGGACATGGCAAAAATAACGGGTATAACTCCGGCTTGATTTACTTTTAACGGTAAATGGGTTGACTGACCACCGTAAACCTTTCGCCCTACTACTCTTTTAGCGTACTGTACGTTAATTCGTCGCTGTCCTTCATTCATCGCCACTACCGCGGCAATAACCAGGAGAGCAATAGCGACCAGGAGCAGGACGTTTAAAATGTTAACCGTTCCGGCCTGGAGATACTGAAAAATCGAAACTAAAGCGGAAGGAACGCGGGCCACAATACCTGCAAAGATGATCAAGGAGATTCCATTTCCGATCCCTTTTTCGGTAATCAACTCACCAATCCACATCAGAAACGCGGTTCCGGCGGTTAAGGTAATCGCAATCACCATTGTAGAAACAATCCCCGGATTGACCACCGCGGAAACTCCACCTATCTGATACCGACCAAGCGCAATCGCCATTCCAATCGCTTGAATAAATCCTAGTACCACAGTTCCATAGCGTGTGTACTGAACGATTTTTTTCCGGCCCTCTTCGCCTTCTTTAGATAATTGCTCTAATTTGGGAATTACGACCGTTAACAACTGCATGATAATTGATGCGTTAATGTAGGGGGTGATACTCATAGCGAAAACCGTAAATCGCTTAAAAGCACCTCCAGAAATTACATCAAAAAAACCAAACAATTGTCCTTGCATTAACTGTTCAATAACCTCGGTATTAATGCCAGGAACCGGTACATGTGCGCCAATCCGAAAGACCAGGAACATGATTAAGGTGAACAGGATCTTTTGCCGTAAATCCACCAGTTTCCAAGCCGTCTTCAGAGAGTCTAGCACCTATATCACCTCGACTTTACCTCCAGCGGTAGTTATTTTTTCCGCTGCCGCCTGACTTACCGCATGAAGCTTAATGGTGAGAGACTTCTCCAAATCGCCTTGCGCCAAAAGCTTTACTCCATCACCATAACGCTTGATTAAACCGGCTTCCCTCAATAATTCTGGGGTTATTACGGTGCCATTGTCAAATTGATTGAGTTGTCCGGTATTAACGATAACGATATCTTTACGCCACTTGTTGTTAAACCCTCTTTTAGGAACGCGTCTTTGCAAAGGCATCTGTCCACCCTCAAAACCAGGACGCACGCCTCCTCCGGAACGCGATTTCTGGCCTTTATGGCCACGTCCCGCGGTTTTGCCCAGTCCGGAGCCGATTCCTTGGCCTTTCCGGGTAGCCCGTTGACGCGACCCGGTTGCAGGTCTAAGCTCGTGCAATTTCATTTTAAGCACCTGGCTTGAATCGCTCGATTCGCAGACCAGACCAGGTTCTTCCTCCCTTCACTTCCCGAAGTTTTACTCTACCTCTTCTACTAATAGTAAATGACTTACTTTACGCGCCATCCCCCGAATCTCTGGGGTATCGGCATGAACTACGCATTGATTAAGTTTTCTTAATCCCAGACTTTGTATAACTCGTTTTTGCGTCTCGGGATAACCAATTGCACTCTTTTTCCAGGTTATTTTCAACTTCCTGGTCAATTCTCACGCCTCCTAGCGTAACTCTTGCACAGATTTTCCTCTTAGTCGGGCTACCTCTTCTGGACGCTTTAATCCTTTTAGGCCTTCCAGGGTAGCATTAACCATATTATTGGCATTCGACGATCCTAAAGATTTGGTTAAAATATCTTTAACCCCGGCTGCCTCCAATACTGCACGTACTGGCCCCCCGGCAATAACCCCGGTACCCGGTGAAGCTGGCTTCAGTAAAACTTGGCCGGCTCCGTATCGACCCAAGATTTGATGCGGAATCGTATTCCCGATCATTGGTACTTCAACCATATTTTTTTTCGCATCCTCGATCCCTTTACGGATGGCCTCTGGGACTTCCTGTGCTTTTCCTAAACCAGCGCCCACGCGACCTTTACCGTCACCAACAACGACCAGGGCACTAAACCGGAATCGCCGACCCCCTTTAACTACCTTAGCTACCCGATTTACGTCTACCACTTTTTCGGTAAACTCTTCTTGAGTACCCATCTCTATTCCCGCTCGAACCATGAAATCTCCCATCCCCCCTCGCCTTTAAAATTGCAATCCTGCTTCCCTGGCTGCTTCGGCCAGTGCTGCAATCCGACCATGATACAGGTTGCCGCCGCGGTCAAACACCACTTGATTAATTCCCTTTTCTAAAGCCCGTTGCGCGATAATTTGACCTACTTTTTTTGCTGCTTCAACATTCCCACCATATTCCCCTCGCAAGGCTGGGTCTAAAGTTGAAGCGGCTACCAAGGTGGAACCGGTCACATCATTAATAACCTGAACGTAAATATGCTTTAAGCTACGATAAACACACAAACGTGGTTTTTCGCTGGTTCCAGAGAGCCGCTTCCGCACCCGAAGATGCTTTTTCCGGCGAATCTCTTTGCGATTAATCTTCTCCAGCAATGCAGTCACTCCCTCCGGGCTAATTTCTTCCTTTAACCCCTGTCTTACCGGCCTTACGACGGATCTTTTCTCCTTCATACCGGATCCCTTTACCTTTATAAGGCTCCGGTTCCCGACTGGCTCTGATTACAGCGGCCAGTGACCCTACTTTTTCTTTGTCAATTCCTTTGACAATAACACGGTTAGGCGCTGGTACTTCTATTTCCATTTCTGCCTCTGGTTCAAATTCTACTGGATGCGCATACCCCAGAGTAAGTACCAGTTTATTTCCTTGCATAGCCGCCCGATAACCAACCCCGGATATCTCCAGGACTTTTTGATAGCCTTTAGTTACCCCTTCAACCATATTCGCAATTAAAGTTCGCGTCAGACCATGTAGTGAACGATGTATTTTCCCATCTGAGGGTCGCCGTACAATCAATTCATTACCTTCAATACTTAATTCCATTTCCCGTGATAACTGGCGCGATAACTGTCCCTTTGGTCCTTTTACGGTAACTAGATTACCGTCAATGTTAATCTCTACCCCGTCTGGGATCGGAACCGGCTTTTTCCCTATCCTTGACAAATAACTACACCCCCTACCAGACGTAGCATATAACTTCTCCACCCAGGCCTTGCTTACGCGCCTGGTGGTCACTCATTATCCCCTTCGATGTGGAGATAATAGCAATCCCTAATCCGCCTAAAACTCTTGGCACTTCATCCTTCCGGGCATAAACCCGAAGACCTGGCTTACTAATACGTTTGATGCCGGTAATAACCCGGGTCTTGCTTGGCCCATACTTGAGGTACAGACGGATAATGCCCTGTTTTCCGTCTTCAATATATTCATAATCGCGGATATACCCTTCTTGTTTAAAAATTTCAACTATTTCTCGCTTAATCCTCGACGCTGGCACCTCTAACTTATCATGATAAACGGTGTTGGCGTTTCGGATTCGGGTAAGTAGATCCGCAATCGGGTCCGTCATGACCATGTCCTTACCTCCTTAACCGATCTTACCAACTAGCCTTGGTCACTCCCGGTAACTCTCCCCGGTAGGCCAGGTTTCGGAAACAAATCCGGCACATCCCGAATTTCCGCATATAGGCATGGGGCCGACCACATATCTTGCATCGGTTGTAAGCCCGGGTTCGAAATTTTGAAGGACGCTTTTGACTGGCGATCATCGATTTTTTTGCCATATTCTTCCCTCCTTCAGATTATAATCCCCGGTTAACCCTCCCTGAAGGGCATCCCCATCAGGCGCAACATTTCACGACCTTCTTCATCCGTTTGGGCCGAGGTTACTACCACTATATCCATACCCCGTACTTTATCTATCTTGTCGTACTCAATCTCCGGAAAAATCAACTGTTCCCGCAGACCCAGGGTATAATTACCACGACCATCAAACGATTTGGGAGGTAAGCCTCGGAAATCCCTTACCCGAGGCAGGGTGGCGTTAATCAGTTTATCCATAAACTCATACATCCGGTTACCACGTAAAGTAACCTTGCAACCAATTGACATTCCCGTACGCAATTTGAAACCAGCTATTGATTTTTTGGCTTTCGTAATTACTGGTTTTTGCCCACTAATGCGTACAAGATCGCCTATAGCTGCATCCAGAGCCTTAGGATTCTGAATAGCCTCGCCCACTCCCATATTAATAACTACTTTTTCCAGCCGGGGTATTTGCATTACATTCTGATAACCGAATTTTTTCATCATGGCTGGCATAACTTCTTGTTTATATTTATCCTTTAATCGGGGCATGACTGTCCTCCCTCCTGGCTCTAGTCATCAATCAGTTCGCCACAACGTTTACAGGCGCGCACTGATTTATTATCGACTATTTTTTTCCCAACCCTGGTCGGTTGCTGACACTTAGAACATACCAGCATGACATTAGAACTATCCATCATACCTTCTTTCTCAATGATGCCGCCTTGAGGCAAGGCCCGTGTCGGTCGGATATGCCTTTTCATAATATTAATTCCTTCAACAAGGATTCGCTTTTGATGGGGATCAACCGTTACCACCTTTCCCCGCTTACCGGCATCCTTACCAGTCAGCACCAGAACGGTGTCGTTTTTTCTTACGTGCACCTTGCCGGCTTTGGCCGTTCTGGACTTATTCAAGCTTATTCACCTCCATGTCTAATCAAAAAATTAGACATTAGACATTGGATTTAGATTACCTATCGTCTAGGCACCGTCCCTGTTAAAGTACTTCTGGTGCCAGAGAGATTATTTTCATATACTCTTTTTCCCGTAATTCCCGGGCTACTGGTCCAAAAATCCGCGTGCCGCGTGGGTTGTTCTGTTCATTAATAATAACCGCAGCATTTTCGCTAAATTTAATATAAGATCCATCGGGACGCCGCACTTCTTTACGAGTCCGTACCACCACTGCCCTAACTACCTCACCTTTTTTGACCACGCCACCAGGTGAGGCCTCTTTTACCGTAGCAACGATAACATCTCCGACAGAAGCATAGCGGCGGAACGATCCCCCCAGAACCCGGATACACATTAACTTCTTAGCTCCGGTGTTATCTCCTACCCGTAGGATCGTTTGTGGTTGGATCACCGTTTATAACCTCCTCAACCCTGGGTTAGCCGCCCTTTATTAAGCATACGACTTACCTGGCTTTTTCGACTACTTCTACTACCCGCCAACACTTATCACGGCTGATCGGACGGGTTTCCATAATTTTCACTACATCACCAATACCGCATTGATTATTCTCGTCGTGAGCTTTAAATTTTTTACTACGCTTAATTATCTTGCCATATAAAGGATGCCGGGTACGGGTATCTACGGTAACTACCACCGTCTTATCCATTTTATCACTCAACACGGTACCGACCCGGGTTTTACGTACTCCTCTTTGTTCCACTACTAAACCTCCTTTGCCCTGCCCGGACTAAGCCCTGGGGCGGGCGAGTTCCCGTTCCCGTATAATAGTCTGCGCCCGAGCAATTTTTTTTCTTACCTCTTTTAGACGCATCGGGTTATCTAATTGGTTTGTAGCCATTTGAAAGCGTAGATTAAATAATTCATCACGAAAATCATTGACCTTACGCTGTAATTCCTCGTCGGTTAGCTCCCTTAATTTACTAGCTTTCACCAACCTCACCACCCGTTTCTTCTCGTTTCACAAACTTACATTTAATCGGTAGTTTGTGAGCTGCCAGCCGCATCGCTTCCTTAGCTAAATCCTCTGGAACTCCGGCTAACTCAAACATAATCCGTCCTGGTTTTACTACCGCTACCCAATACTCTGGAGCCCCTTTCCCACTACCCATTCGGGTTTCGGCTGGTTTAGCCGTAACTGGTTTATCCGGGAAGATTTTAATCCAAACTTTACCTCCCCGCCGAATATATCGAGTCATCGCAATCCGTGCCGCTTCAATCTGTCGGTTGGTGATCCAGGCCGGCTCCATCGCCATTAATCCATATTCACCATAAACCACCGCATTTCCCCGAGAAGCCTTACCGGTCATACGACCGCGGTGTTGTCGGCGATATTTCACACGCTTTGGTATCAGCAACCTATTCCCCTCCTTCCCGAGAGGTCGCCCGAGGCGGCGTTTTTTTAGCCTGAGGTAAAATTTCTCCGCGGTAGATCCAGGCCTTAACCCCAATTTTACCATAAGTGGTATTGGCCTCTGCGAAACCATAGTCTATATCTGCTCTTAAAGTATGCAGGGGAACTTTACCCTCGGCATACCATTCGGACCGGGCTATTTCTGCGCCGGCCAATCTTCCGCCACAGGCGATACGAACCCCCTCTGCTCCCATCCGCATCGTACGGGCCACTGCTTGTTTCATCGCCCGTCGGAAAGAAACTCGCCGTTCTAACTGAGCGGCTATATTTTCGGCTACCAGTTGCGCATCCAGTTCCGGCTTCTTAACCTCTATAATATTAACGTTTACCTGTTTCCCGCTAAGCTGCTCCAACTGTTTCCGAAGGTTTTCCACTTCCGCGCCGCCACGCCCGATCACAATCCCGGGTTTGGCTGTATGAATGGTTACCTTAACCCGACTAGCCGCACGTTCAATTTCAACCCGAGAAATACCGGCCGTATAGAGTTTATTTTTCAGAAACTTACGTATACGGAGATCTTCATGCAGGAGTTACTGATAGTTTTTGTCGGCATACCACCTGGAATCCCAATCCCGGATTATGCCTACCCGTAATCCTTTTGGGTGTACTTTTTGCCCCACTCAACTATCCCTCCTTTTTTTCCCCGACTACCACCGTAATGTGACTGGTCCGCCTGCGCATCAGATCACCACGTCCCAACCCCCGGGGTTTCATCCGTTTGAGAGTGGGTCCCTGGTCTACCCAGATTCGCTGAACGTATAAATCATCAGCCAGCAGTTCCAGATTGTTTTCAGCATTGGCAATAGCCGATCTTAAAGCTTTGCGCACAGCTTCAGTAGCAGTACTGGGCACAAATTGTAAAATTGCAAGGGCCTCATTAACTTGTTTACCCCGAATTAAGTCCACTACATGGCGGGCTTTCCGGGGAGAGACCCGAATATACCTGGCAATTGCTCTCGCTTCCATTTTTTCTCTCCTCCTGCCGCCTACTTCAATGCTGTAGATCTTTCAGTATGTGCCCCATGACCCCTAAAAAACCGGGTAGGGGCAAATTCACCTAATTTATGACCAACCATGTCTTCCGTAATATATACCGGAACATGTTTGCGGCCGTCATGTACGGCCAGGGTATGCCCTACCATTTCTGGAAATATTGTTGACCGCCGGGACCAGGTCTTTATCACCCGTTTCTCACCAGATTCATTCATAGCTTCTATTTTGGCGAGCAACTTTTTATCCACATACGGCCCCTTTTTGAGAGACCTACCCATCTTTCGGCTAACCTCCTTTACCCCGTCAAGTACAGCGCACTATTCCCAAGTGCCCCTACCATACTTCACGCTTATTTACTTGGTCCTCCGTTTAATGATCAGTCTATCTGATGGTTTGGATTTACGGGTCTTGCCCCCAATAGCAATTTTACCCCAAGGAGTCATCGGCGCCTTACGTCCGATCGGTGAACGTCCTTCCCCACCACCGTGTGGATGATCTACTGGATTCATTACGACGCCCCGTACCGAAGGACGTTTCCCAAACCAGCGGTTACGGCCGGCTTTCCCAATGGTAATATTTTCGTTATCCAGATTGCCCACTTGACCGATCGTAGCCCGACAGGTAATTGGCACCATCCGCATCTCCCCTGAAGGAAGCCGTAAAGTAGCATGTTTACCTTCCTTGGCCATCAACTGCGTTGCTTCTCCCGCTGAACGACTTAATTGTCCTCCCTTGCCCGGCTTGAGTTCAACATTGTGGATAATCGTACCCACCGGTATATTCTGTAAAGGCAAGGCATTACCAATTTTAATATCCGCGTCCGGACCGGAAATCACCATATCATTTACTTTTAAGCCATTAGGAGCTAAAATATATCGTTTTTCCCCATCTACATAGTGTAATAGCGCTATATTAGCGGATCGATTAGGATCGTATTCAATACTCGCAACCCTGGCTGGAATTCCATCTTTAGTTCGTTTAAAATCAATTAATCGGTATTTCCGTTTATGGCCACCACCGCGATGCCTTACGGTTAAACGTCCCTGGTTATTACGCCCACCCGTCCTATTCAACGGTACCAGTAAGGACTTCTCAGGTTGATCGGTGGTTATTTCATTAAAGGTTAAAACCGTCATCTCCCGGCGTCCCGGCGAGGTCGGTTTAAACTGTTTTACACCCAAGGAAAAACCCCTCCTTTTGTCCTACATCCCTTCAAAGATAGCGATACGGTCTCCCGGGCGCAGGGTAACAATAGCTTTCTTGCGATCCGAAGTACGACCCACATAACGGCCTCTTCGTTTTATTTTCCCTTTTACCATCATCGTACGTACATCCATAACGTGAACCTTAAACCTTTGTTCTACCGCTTGCTTGATCTCAATTTTATTAGCATCTCGATTAACATAGAAGGTATACTTATTCTCCGACAGCAACCCGGTGGACTTTTCAGTAACTACCGGACGGACCAGCACTTCGCGCAGATCACGCATCAGGCTAGCACCTCCTCTACCCGAGCTACCGCATCTCTGGTCATTACTAATTTATCGTGTAGTAGTATATCATACACATTTAAATTATTAGCACCCAGAGGCTTGACGCCTGGAATATTGCGGGCTGATTTTCCTACGATTTCATTATTATCAATCGTTACGATCAGGGCCTTACGCTCAACCTGCAAATTATCCAAGATTTCTACTATGTCTTTGGTTTTGGGTTGGGCTAGAATCAGGTTGTCCAGGACGATCAAATCTCCATTCAAAACCTTAGATGATAAAGCTGATCTCAGAGCCAGACGACGAACTTTTCGGGGTAAACTGTAGGCATAATCACGGGGATGTGGGCCAAAGACCACTCCTCCTTTACGCCACAGGGGCGAACGTCTACTACCAGCTCTAGCTCGACCAGTTCCCTTCTGCCGCCAAGGCTTACGGGTACTACCGCGCACCTCACCCCGACGCTTGGTATCGGCCGTTCCTTTACGTCGAGAGGCCATTTGGCATACAACCATCTCATGTAATACGGCTTCGTTAGGCTCAATACCAAAAACTTCTTCTTTTAAGTCAACCTCTCCGATGGTTTCCCCTTTGATATTTTTCAGCGCAACTTTTGGCACAGTGCTTCACTCCTCCCTTCAACCGGGCAGTTTTATTTTCCTTTTACTGCACTTTTGACCACCAGGAGACTGCGCCTGGTACCCGGAACCGCCCCTTTGATAATAAGGAGGTTACGCTCCGCATCAACCCGTACCACTTCCAGGTTCTGTATGGTAACCCGTTCTGCCCCCATGTGTCCGGGTAACCGTCGTCCTTTAAAAACCCGCGCTGGTCCCTTTGCTGCCAGCGAACCCGATCCACGATGGTATTTGGAACCATGTTTCATCGGTCCCCGATGAAAACCGTGTCGCTTAATACTGCCCGCGAATCCTTTCCCCTTTGAAATTCCGGTTATATCTACCAGTTCTCCAGGAGTAAAAATATCAGCTTTTATTTCCTGACCCACCTGGTAATTATCTACATCTCCGGTCCTTACCTCCCGTATATAACGTAAAGGTTTAACATGAGCCTTTTGAAAATGTCCTTTCAGGGGCTTATTTACCAGGGATTCACGAATTTCTTCAAAACCGATCTGAATCGCACTGTAACCATCTTGGTTAGGCACTTTCTTTTGCAGTACGATACAGGGGCCAGCCTCGATAACCGTAACTGGAATGGCCTTCCCAGTTTCGCTGAAAATCTGTGTCATCCCCAGTTTCTTGCCCAAAATACCTTTGGACACTACCTGCACCTCCTGTTTCCTTGGAAACTAGACCCTGAAGATTAATTGCCTTACAGTTACTAAAGCTCCAATTTATTCTTAAAGTTTAATCTCTATATCCACCCCAGCCGGTAGATCAAGACGCATCAAAGCATCCACGGTCTTCGGTGTAGGCTCTACAATATCAATTAAACGCTTATGCGTACGCATCTCAAACTGTTCCCGAGAATCTTTATTCACATGTGGTGAACGGAGAATCGTATAGATACTTTTCTCTGTTGGCAGAGGAATCGGGCCTGACACCGCGGCCCCGGTTCGCCTGGCGGTATCCACAATCTTGGAAGCCGATTGATCAAGCAATTCATGATCAAAGGCCTTGAGCCGGATGCGTATTTTCTGTTTAGCCATTTCTTTGTTCCCTCCTTATTGCCACATGCGCCAGCCGGCGGAAGGCAAAAATCCAAACCTACTCGACAATACCGGTGACTACTCCGGCACCTACGGTCCGACCGCCTTCACGAATAGCAAAACGCAATCCTTCCTCAATGGCAATAGGAATTATCAGTTCTATGGTCATCCGAATGTTATCCCCAG
>JAAYQE010000232.1 GCA_012519455.1 Syntrophomonadaceae bacterium | reverse complement strand
GTATAACCGTATAAAGTACAGCCATGTATTTGTGGATCAAGCTTGCAGTAGCATAACCGTAGAATGCCGAGGCCAGAAATCCCAACTTTGGGGTAAAGAGGGCCAGGCCGGTAAACAGCAGCACCAGAAAAGTTACCGTGTGACCCCAATGCGCGACACGAGCACTGCGCCCAAACCGTAAAACACGCTCTCCTCTATTGGCCATGGGTGCTCCCTCCTTTCGACTTGGAATTCATGACATTGATCAACCTGGTGGAGAAGAAGCTGCCAACCGCGCCGGCCGCAGCCAAGGGAATCAGCCAGCCGCAGTAAGGCTGCACTATATCTTTCCAAAGGACCAAAGATGATGGAGTAGTCGGATTTGCCGGGAGCCCATAAGTTTCTGGTTCGTCCAATAGTAGATACACATAAGTTGTGCCGCCCATGATTTTATCACCATACAGCTGTGCTTTCGGATATGTCTTTTTAACTACTTCTAGGCGAGCCTTCGCTTTTTGTAGCATCTCCTCACGTTCACCAAACTGCAATGCCCCGGGTTGGCAAGTATGAACACAGGCTGGCTGAAGGCCATTTTCGACCCGATCAATACAACCCGTGCATTTGTAGGTCTTTTTCTCGGTTTTATCAGTCTTGGGAACCCCCCATGGACAGTTGGCTACACAATAGCCGCAACCAATGCATTTGTCTTGGTTAATAAGGGTGTATCCCGATTCCGTCTTCGAGATCGCACCAACCGGACAAGCCTTCATACAAGACGGCTCGGCACAATGGTAGCATTGATGTTTAAACATCAGGAAATTCATTTTTCCATTTTCATATTTTTCATGGTAGCTCATATACGTCCATGTTGTCGGTGTAGTGCTATCTTGTGAAATATAGCCATAAATTAGCTTAGTCTTTTCAGCCGGAAGTTCGTTCCATGCTTTGCAGGCCACGGAACAGCCCTTGCAACCTGTACAGAGTGAAGTGTCAACAAAAACCGTTTTCCTTGTTGTCATCGTTAAGCCCTCCTTATGTTGACAAGGCAACATTTATACTCAGGAGTCCCGGCACCGGGATCAATAGCCGCCATTGTCACATTATTTGTACTTGGGCCAGGACTTAAGCTAGCGAAGCCCCAACTCCACGGCATGCCGATGTGTTCTTGGTCTTTTCCATTCACTTTGTAAGGTTGGATACGATCAGTTACATAAGCACGTACCACTAACTTACCACGGGCAGAAGAAACTTCGACTTTATCCCCTTCTTTGACTCCAATCTTTTTAGCCAGGGATTTACTGATTTCAGCAAAGGGTTCGGGCATAATTTCATTTAGCCAAGGAATATTTCGGGTAATGGCCCCAGCGCAGAAGTGCTCGACCACGCCATAGGTGGTAAGAACATAAGGATAATCTTTAACGTCGCCAAATTCAGTAGAAATAATCTTAGCACAGGGATTATTTTGTACGTTGGGATGTAGGATATTGGCAGTCGGACTTTCAATTGGTTCATAGAATTCGGGCATCGGTCCATCCACCGTCATTCCGGCTCCCCGGGTTGGCACAGGCATATCTACTGTCGGAGTGGCTGGAACACCACTCACATAAGTGGCAGTGAATAACCGACCGACTCCCTCAGGGTTCTGCTTGAAAGCAACCTTTCCTTCCGGAGTATCCGGACCTTTGGTTTTATCAACCACATCAGGGCCGTCATTTCCGGTCCAGATTCCCTGGGCGGCATCCCACCAAATTAGTTTGCGTTTTTCGTCAACCGGTTGTCCCTTAGCATCGCAAGAAGCCCGGTTATAAAGAACGCGAATATTCCCTGGCCAGGCAAAAGCATAGTCTTTATTCAAGCCCAGACCGGTGGGATCAGCATTATTCCGGCGGTTAGCCAGGTTTCCGCTTCCGGTTACGCCAGCATATACCCAGCATCCGGTGGAAACAGTACCAATCGGTGCATTCAGATATTCACCTAAAGATGCAGTAAGCTTGCCGGTGCTGTCATTATAACCATTGAGTTCCTCAAGCACTTTCAACGGATCTGCATGCTTACCATAGTCCCAATTGGCGTTCAAAATAGGGGCATCTTTAGGATCAGTGCTGCCGGCGTAAAGCTCGCGCATTTTCTTAAAGATCAGATCGACCATATCCAGATCGGGTAATGATTGATTTAGCGGTTCAAGGGCTGCCTCTTTCCACTGGATTAAACGGGAGGAGTTGGTCATGGTACCGGCCTTTTCATAAACGAACGCTGCCGGCAGGAAGATGACCTCAGTCTGAATCTCCTCGGTTTTTATCCCGGGCTCCCGCCAGAACTGGGCGGTTTCCGTTTCGAATATATCAGTTACAACCAGCATTTCGAGTTTGGAAAGACCCCTGGCAACTATTTTTCGGTCTGGTATGGAAACTGTAGAGTTAGATCCAAAGTTAAAGAGAAGTTTAAATTGCCCTTTTTCCATATGGCCAAAGAATTCGGTCTGCGTTGGCATATTTTTTGGATTATTCTTGGGCAGCCAATCATAACCATAATTATTTGCCGCGGTAGCATTTTTGCCAAACCAGGCTTTGAGTAGGGCAACTATTGGTCTATGTTGGGCTGCTCCATGCTTAGCCGCAAAATGTTGTAGAGTTTTCTCTGCGTTGGTGGGATAAGGAATATATCCCGGCAAGTTAGCATTAAGGTTGGCCATATCGGTAGAACCCTGAACATTGGGCTCGCCGCGCAAGGCCTGAATACCACCGCCGGCTTTACCCATGTTGCCTAACAACAACTGGAGAATCGCGTAACAGCGAATACCCTGAACAGCTGTGGTATGCTGGGTCATTCCTAAAGCATAGAGAATGTTTCCAGGTTTTGCCGCACTGAAAACATCGGCTATTTCCTTGATTTTCGCAGCGGGTATCCCCGTGATATTTTCTGCTGTTTCGAACGTATATCTGGAAAAGTGTTCTTTGAGCTTGGCGAATGCGCAATCCGGATCATCTAGACTGTCTGCTTTTACCGGCTTGTTTTCAGCATCAAGTTGATATCCCCAGGTTGTATATGCGTATTTTTTGGTTTCAGCATTAAACCCGGAAAACATACCATCTTCAAATTTAAAATCCTTGCTGACCTTTAAGAGGGCATTGGTGAAGGTCTTGACATAATATTCATCATAGAGCTTATTCTCAATAATATAATTGATCATCGCCCCTAGATAAGCGATATCGGTTCCCGGACGGATCTGGGCAAAGATATCCGATTTCGAGGCAGTACGCGTAAAGCGGGGGTCAACAACAATAACTTTGGCGCCTTTCGCCTTAGCGCGGTTAATCCATTTCCAGGCAATTGGATGACACTCGGCACAGTTACTGCCCGCGATTAAAAAGACCTCGGAATTTTGCATATCCTGCCAGGAGTTGGTCATTGCACCGCGGCCAAATGAAGGTGACAAACTAGCCACCGTAGGCGCGTGTCAGATACGGGCTTGGTGTTCGTGATAAGGTGTGCCAATTAGCCGGGCAAATTTAGTAAGGAGGTAACATTCTTCATTATCAATCTCAGCGGAACCTATGACCGCAATTCCTTCAGCCCGGTTTACGGGAACTGTTTCTTTTTCTCCAGTTTTAGCGTTGGTTATCTCTTCAGTCGCCTTCCAGGTATTGTCCCGGATTTCTTTGGCTTTCTTGGCAATACGCTCAATAGCCTCATCCCAGGAAATATTTTGCCAATCTTTAGATCCGGGAGCCCGATACATTGGCTGTTTCGGACGTTCCGGGGAATAGGCTACGCTTGCCAAACTGGCTGCCTTGGGGCAAAGCCCTCCTTCATTGATCGGATTATCCGGATCTCCTTCGAGGTGGACCAATTTTCCGTTTTTAATATGCAGGAGCATACCACATCCACCGGAACAGAAATGGCAGATACTGGTTTCCTTTGTGCATCCTTCGAGCTTCAAAGCATACCCTTGGGCTTTCGCTGCTTTAAGGTCAAATCCTAAGCCGGATGCAAATGCAGCAACAGAAAGGCCTGATAGCTTTAGAAAACTACGACGCGATACATTCATCCCAATCCCTTCCTCCTTTAATAGAACTAATCATTACTTCTATTACTCTTGATTTTACAGTGTTTCATTTTTTAACAGACAGCATATCTCTTGATTATGTGTGGCCAGAGGGATTTCATACCATCTCCCGACAGCAAAAACTCCTGCATTACCCCTAGGTTTCGTTCTGCCTATCCAAGAGGTGAAATGCAGTCCTGTTCATCCGTGAGGTTACTATCCTCCTTTCTTGTTAAAATATTTGATCTGTAAAATCAATGACCATTTTTGAAATCGAATACCGAATAATGAATAATTATTAAATAAAATTCATAAAATAAATCTGCGCTGAACGGGATATGTAAAAATTCCTCCAGCAAAGGTCGGGAACATAAAAAAACCATCACCAGAAATCATAACTAAATAAGCTTGATAGTGTCAATTTACACTGACCAAGGTTATTTGGCTCCTTTCCAGTAATGGGAGGCTAGTCCGTTTCCAGACTAACCCAACGGCTTGCTATCGTGGCATTAGCTGTAGATAAAAAGCTCGGAGCTATTAAGTTGTCTTAAACCTAAAACCTACCAAAGAATGAAAAGCTAAGGTTATTTTTATCCTCCTTAGAGTGTTTCGACACTTTTTTTAATTTATTATAAGATATCATATTATTTAAAGTTTGTCATTAATAATTTAGATGTTCCCTAATCCTGTGTCAAGATTAAGCATTATTTAGTAAACATGAATGTTTGCTTGTTTGCTGGCAAGAAAAAGGTTTCAAAATGCTTTTATTTAGCAGGAAAAATTATACCGAATGTCGAAAATAATGTCGAAAATAATGAAGAAATTGAGAGCTAATAAAAGACAATTAATTGCACAAGG
>JAAYQE010000231.1 GCA_012519455.1 Syntrophomonadaceae bacterium | reverse complement strand
CGGGCAAATCTCGATTAGCGGCATGGGCTGACATCGTAGGGAAAATAGCAATATTAATGGCTAGAGCAAACAGGTTAAAGGGGAGCAAGGTCAACTTATTAGCAAAATTGAGCGCCGCAATACTGCCTTCCGCTAGACCGGAAGCCAGAATCCGTTCAATAAATACATAAGCCTGGGCGATGGTGTTACCCAACAGAACCGGCCCCATTAACACCCCGATTTCCCGCAACCCGGGATGTTTCAAGTCCAGACGGGGAAAATACTGCATTCCCTTTCGACGCAGCACCGGCACTTGAATCAGCACTTGCAGTCCCGTAGCTAGTACCGTACCGGCAGCTAGTCCCACAATGCCCCAAACTGATCCTAGGGTAAACACCGACGCTAAGACCGTTAAACTGAAAACCACCGAACCTAAGGCCGGTACCGCGAAATGTTGCAGTGAATTCAGCGTCACCCCGGCTAGCATACTTAGTCCATATAGAACGGTGATGGGAAACATAATCCGCGTTAACTGCGTAGTTAAAAGCGCGGCCTCTTCCTCAAAACCGGGCGCAATCAGGCGCACCAGAACCGGAGAAGCCAGGATCCCCAGCAGCGTAATCGTTCCCAGAACCAACGTAGTTAGATTGAAAACCGTACTAGCTAGTTTCCAGGCTGACGTAGCTTTTTCCGAACCTACCTCGGGTTTTTCTTTGTCCCCGGCCTTCGGTAAATAAGCGGTAAATACCGGAATAAAAACGGTAGCTAAAGCGCCGCCGATAATCAAATAGACTATATTAGCAATCGTATAAGCTACCACGTAGGCATCCGTGGCCATGCTTGTCCCAAATTGAGCGGCGATTGCCTGTTCACGAACAAATCCTACTAAACGGGCCAGAATACTGATCGCCATCAGCACCCCGGCCGCTCGAACTACCTGCCTTTGATCCGTCATCTAAGCCTCCGAATTGAGTATAATAAAAGCGTAAAGCACTGCCCCTGACCAAGGAGATATCAAGGAAGCTCCTAAAATTGTACTATACCGAGCACCGCTCGTCTATTTAATTAAGGTAAAACTGGGGTAGAAGGGGTTCCTTTTCCTGGATGTTTCCATCTTCAGAGGGCTTATTTTACCTAGACAATCTCTAACCTGGGTGATACAATTAGACGAAATAAGACATAACTCCGTCCAATAGGACGACGAAATAAGACAAACAATGTGCAACGCAACAATTCCGAGGAGGAAGTGAGGGGAAGCTAGTGTTGCCCTTGTTAGCTGTGATGGGCTTAGCCTTTGGTATTGCCTTTCTATTAACGCCGGGCGTTATTAAATTGGCCCCCAAATGGGGAGCTGTAGACCGACCTAATTTTCGTAAAGTACATAATCGGACCATGCCCCGTATGGGGGGCTTGGCCATTTACCTATCGTTCGTTCTTACCTTACTGTTCACTCAACCCCTAAACGATACACGTTTGATCGGCCTTTTAATCGGGAGTACCCTGATAGTTTTGGTCGGCTTGGCGGACGACATCTGGAACTTATCGCCTCGCCTCAAACTATGTGGACAGATCCTGGCGGCTTTAGTTTTGGTCGTAATGGGGATAGAAGTCCAGTACATCACTAACCCCCTTTCCGGAGGCTTAGTAAGCCTGGGTTTTCTGGCTGCCCCTCTGACCGTATTGTGGCTGGTGGGGGTTACCAATGCCGTGAACCTAATTGACGGCTTGGATGGCCTTGCTGCCGGCGTTTCCATTGTCGCTGCCACCACGCTGGCTATCGTTGGTTGGCGTGCCGGTCAGATCGGTATTGCCGTATGGGCCCTAATTTTAGCCGGCGGTACGTTAGGATTTTTACGCTACAATTTTTATCCAGCCCGTCTTTTCATGGGTGATTCTGGGGCCATGTTTTTGGGTTTTAACCTAGCGGCATTATCTTTACTCAGTTTTACTAAAAGTACCACAGCTTTTTCACTGATAATTCCGTTTATTATATTAGGAATTCCCATTTTGGATACCCTGTGCGCCATTATCCGTCGTTCCGTGGCGGGGCAGCCCATCTTTCAGGCCGACAAAGAGCATCTACATCATCGCCTGCTGGAATTGGGTTTGAGCCATCGCAAGACCGTACTGATAATTTATGCTCTCAGTGCTACTTTTAGCTTGAGCGCCATTGCCCTGACCTACTTCTCCCGACCCGAAGCCATGTTGCTTTTGGGTGGTCTTACCGTTGGCACCTTAATCGGAGCCGGTAAATTAGGTGTATTAGGAACTAGTACTCGAAATCCATCTTCCGAACGTTATCGTGGTATCTCGCATTAAGAATCTATATATCTATAAAAACACAAAAAGATTAGCCTAAAGCATAAAGCATAAAGTATAAAGCATAAAAATGCCGTAGTTTTTCGAAGGGAGCGAAGTAAACCGTGCGGAAACGGAAAACCCTTTTTTTAACCTTGTTTTCTATAACTATGCTGGTCGGGGCCTTTGCCTTGAGCACCATCCTCTCCGCTGAAGCGGGTAGCTCCGCCCCGGGATCAGCGGAAGATCCCCTGGTAAGCGAAAGCTACGTTAAAAGTAAAGTAGCGGCCCTAGAAGCACGCATTAACGAATTAGAAGCAGAGCTAGCAGCTCGCGAAAACCAAACTCCTGGAACGGCAACGGGAGAAAATTCAGCCAGCATCACGCCGATTACGCCGGGAACGGTCGCTAAAGTATACATAAAGCAAGTGCAAACCCCGGTGAATATCCGCAGCAATCCGTCCTTGCAAGCTCCGGTACTAATCAAAGTAGCCCCGGGTACGGCCCTGAGTTGGTTGAAAACGAGCGGGGAATGGTACCAAGTACAGCTGTCCAGCGGTCAGAGCGGATGGGTACATAACAGTGTATCCGAGTTGCGTTAGAGAAGGGCGGAAGTAAGTCATGGGTTATAGAACGGATAGACCTAAGCGGAAAAGAATTACTCGCGTCGCGGTGTTCCTTACTATCTTGTTTATTTTCAGTGTTGGGTTAGGGTGGGGAACAGCTGCCGTGGTTGACCTAGTAAAGGTTTTGGACCAAGTGAGTGATAATGGCGAACGGGGTACAGATCTAGATGCCTTATGGTCCACCAATTTGCCCCAGCGGATAAACGTAATGATTATCGGCGAAGACACTCGTCCCGGTGAGACCCGGGCCCGATCTGACGCCTTAATGGTTGCCAGTCTGGACCGCGTTACCGGCCGCATCGCGGTGATTTCAATCCCTCGGGATACGCGGATTAAAATTCCCGGCTATGGGATCAACAAAATTAACGCTGCCTACGCCCTTGGTGGCCCTCAACTTACCCGTCGGGTCGTTGAACCATTGCTCGGCGTAGAGATTCCTTATTATGTAGCCACGGACTTTAACGGTTTTAAAGGGATTATTGATACCCTGGGAGGGGTAACCATTAATGTCGAACGATCCATGTATAATCCCGAAGAAGAAATCAATATCAAACCCGGCCTGCAGCGTCTGAACGGAAAAGACGCCCTGGGATTTGTGCGTTACCGTACTTTACCCCTGGGCGATATTGATCGCGTAAGTAATCAGAAAAAGTTTTTACTCGCCCTAGCGGACGAGATGTTTCAGGTAAAGACCGTTACCCGATTACCGCAATTAATTCCCCAGATTCAAAACTGTCTTAAGACCAACTTTACCGCTGGGGAAATGCTGGATTTAGCCCAGTTAGCTGTAAAATTCAATCCTGACGAAATGGTCGTAGGCACCTTACCGGGAAATTTCTTGGAAGCTAGCGGTAGTTACTGGTTAGTCAATGAGAATGTAGCTAAAGGCCTGCTCGATCGTTTAATGGAACCGGGCGCCAAAGCACCCGAGTTTCAGCCGGCGACCTTGGTAATGGGTCCGGAAGAAGGTGCAAAACCCGTGCCCAAACCAACCGAGGATACTAGTCAATCGGAGGAGTCCAAGGCGACGCCGCCTTCCGGGGCAAGCACAGACGGTAAAGATGCCACTGGTAGTAAAAGTAAAGATAATCCGGCCCCTAACTCAAGCCAGTCCAACGACAAGAGTGATAAGAGTTCCGGCTCTACTACCTCCAAACAACCGAGTACGAGCAAATCCGGAAGCGGCAGTACTTCAACTCCCTCGACTACCTCTGATAAAGATAAAACAGATAATAACACCGCTGTACCTGGAAAAAACAGCAAAACATCTCCTTCCACTAACTCTGAAGATAATGCCACCGAATCCACCGAACCATCCGACACCGACAAAGCATCAAGCGGAAAGAAGAAATCCTCCACACCCCCTAGCACCCTTAGCTAGGGCCTCCTTGATATCTCCTCGAAAACAGAGCTACTACGGAGCAATCAGCGTGGACCCATAATCCTCCGGTTTTTCCGGTTTTAATGGTGCCCGTGTTTCTGCCAACAGCGAAGCCCCCGGTAAGGCTGCTTTATCCACCGATACCTCCGCGTTCTCCACAGTCACCGTAGCCAGTACCCCCTGCTTTAAACGGGCACCCTGAAACCCTCGGACCGTTGGATGCACGGTTAACCAATAAGTAGCATCTAGTTCCAGCGTTTCTAGCGGAATGATCTGCACCGTGCAAGCATTTACATATTCAAACTGCAGCGGGATCCGCTTCCCGGTCACGGTTTCCATCAATTCCAACCCGGCTTGATCCAGCGTGGCCGGATCTATTGCCTGGGAAAAACGTACGGTAAAGCGGTGATCGACCGGCACCGGGTTTAACCCCGGCTT
>JAAYQE010000233.1 GCA_012519455.1 Syntrophomonadaceae bacterium | reverse complement strand
CAGATTCCTCTATGGACGATTGTAACTAGAAAGCGTTCCATTTATCCTCGTTGAAATTATTCGTTCAGATTCCTCTATGGACGATTGTAACGGCCCCGCAGCAGCAGCTGGGGCAACCCATCGACGGTTCAGATTCCTCTATGGACGATTGTAACAAGGGAGACCCAAGACAGGATCCGGGATCTACTTCGGAGTTCAGATTCCTCTATGGACGATTGTAACTGTTGTTGGCTACAAAAAAACCTTTGACTTTCAGGGTTCAGATTCCTCTATGGACGATTGTAACGATATATAAAGCTTTATTCTCCGCGCTTTTCTGATGTGTTCAGATTCCTCTATGGACGATTGTAACCTTCCACGGTGATCCCTGCCGTAATGGTGTTCTTGGTTCAGATTCCTCTATGGACGATTGTAACTCGAATACGAGTACACCCCCGCGGCCAAGAAGGTCCGTTCAGATTCCTCTATGGACGATTGTAACACGACAACTGCGACCTGGATGATCTTCTTAACCAGCGTTCAGATTCCTCTATGGACGATTGTAACTATGTGGACGATCCGGCAGGTGTGGACGAAGAGAGGTTCAGATTCCTCTATGGACGATTGTAACGAACCGGCACTTGAGCCAACCGTGACGGAAAGCGAGTTCAGATTCCTCTATGGACGATTGTAACGCAGCCCGCCGAACACGTGGGCGCGACGATCAAGGAAGGTTCAGATTCCTCTATGGACGATTGTAACCTTGCCGCCGATATCCTTCATCTCGATTTCAAAACGCAGTTCAGATTCCTCTATGGACGATTGTAACATGTACTCTGGCGCCGGTATGGCCGTAACGGCAAAGTTCAGATTCCTCTATGGACGATTGTAACAGCACCGGAGGGGACGACGCAGGCGAAGGCAAACACCCGTTCAGATTCCTCTATGGACGATTGTAACACGCCGCGCATGGCGCCCAAGTTGACCATGCTGTCGAGTTCAGATTCCTCTATGGACGATTGTAACCCCCACGCGGCCCAGTAGGAGCGCCCGCGCGAGGGAAGTTCAGATTCCTCTATGGACGATTGTAACAAGTCAACGACGCCGTCACGGGTACGACTATGACAAGTTCAGATTCCTCTATGGACGATTGTAACGTGGGACGACCTGATCGTCAAGGTGCACCAGGACGGTTCAGATTCCTCTATGGACGATTGTAACGGTGGATGGAAGGAATTTGACCGCACCCTATTAAGTGTTCAGATTCCTCTATGGACGATTGTAACAAAGACGGTGATGCGGAATTCCTTGCCTTCTTCATGTTCAGATTCCTCTATGGACGATTGTAACATCATGTTCGAAATCATCGACCTGCTCCAGGGTGCACGTTCAGATTCCTCTATGGACGATTGTAACTTTTGCTGAGATTGCCTTTGCTCTCCGGGAAGAGTGGTTCAGATTCCTCTATGGACGATTGTAACCTCCCGCGTGACCCTGGAGATCGTCCAGTTTGGGGAGTTCAGATTCCTCTATGGACGATTGTAACAGCTGTCCGCGTCGTAAAGCTTAAACATCATCAGGCGTTCAGATTCCTCTATGGACGATTGTAACGCGAATAAATGTCTGCCGTGGTGGACATTTCTTCAGTTCAGATTCCTCTATGGACGATTGTAACCCGCCGAGCTAACGGCGGGGGAACACACCAAAACGGTTCAGATTCCTCTATGGACGATTGTAACGGCTGGTTGTAGAACAGCCACTTTAAAGCCCTGATTAGTTCAGATTCCTCTATGGACGATTGTAACAAGTCGGGCAACCAGATCCTCCACTTTTTTTACTGTATGTTCAGATTCCTCTATGGACGATTGTAACCTTCGTGCTCTAAAATCATCATGTTTAATTCTTCTGTTCAGATTCCTCTATGGACGATTGTAACGAAATTGCTGGCAAGTGAGGGCGAGGCTAAGTTTTGTTCAGTTTCCTCTATGGACGATTGTAACAGAATCTTGGCGGGGCCTGGGGAGCTGATGGATTTTG
>JAAYQE010000230.1 GCA_012519455.1 Syntrophomonadaceae bacterium | reverse complement strand
GTAAAAACAACTTTAACATCATGGGTCTGTACCTTGGTGAACTGGTCAAGCATGAGTACATCTATAATTGAGAGAAAGTAGCCGTTGGTGGCAATGAGGCTAAAAGCAAACATGACCCCAATCAAAGTGAAAATACTGCGGCCTAAATTGCGAAACAGGTTACGGGTGGCCATTTTACCCTGAACGGTTAAATTATTCCAAAATAAGGACCAGCCCTCGATTAAAGTTTGTTTGGCCAGGGGAGGGGCCGGTGGCCGCATCGCTTCAGCCGGCTGCAGCTTCAATACCCCTTCACTACCAAAATAACCGGCCAGAGCCCCAAAGCCAGTGGAAAATAGAATCCCTAAGAATAAATAATAGAAAGAAACTTGACCAGTCAGTCCCGGTAGGTTAAAAAACGTTTGGTAAATCCCCATTAGGGGATAGGAAAGCCAAAATCCGAGCAGACAGCCAAGCAGTCCGCCAATGGCCCCAATGATTAGGGCGTAGGAAAGATAGTGGAATAAAATGGTCCGGCTGGAATAGCCAAGGGCTTTAAGCACCCCGATCTGCCCTCTTTGCTGTTCCACCATTCGCTTGAGCAGAATGTAGAGGATAGTAGCGGCTACGAATAAGAAGAGGAGGGGCATTATCGTAACCATCGACTGCATTGACTGCAGTTCCTGTTTCAGGATTACTTCACTTATTTGGTCCACCTGGGCATAAATAGTCTCCAGGCCGTAGGGTTTGAGCCTTGGTTTCAACTGGCTCTCCACCTCGGTATAGGTATGTCCGGCCGCTAAAGTAAAGACAATATCGTTTAAGGATTCTTCCCCGTATAATTTTTGCATGACGTCCAGCGGCAGGTAGGCCACCCCAAAGGTAGCCGGGTCCGGGTAGATATCCATGGGCGTCCGCATGGCATAGACAAACTCTGGGCTTTGCACCGTACCGGTCACCGTTAGTTCCACTTGGTTACCAGCGATGATCACTGGGAGTTTGTCACCCGGTTGCAGCCCGTTGGCGGCCAGGAAACCGGGGTCGAGCAGAATCCCGTGGGAGCCCTTAGTCGGCAGGGTCCCTTCGATGATCCGCACATCGTTTAACCGGTCAGTTTGCTCCGGCCTAATCGACACCAAGCGCAGGTAAACATTCTCCTCCCGGTCGGGGAAATATACCCGGGCATCTTTAACCAGGCGGCCTTCCAGCTGGGCAACTCCTTCTACGGACGACAGTCGGTCCACCTGGGTCTGGGAGATTCCGCGAACTCGGACAAAGCCATCCGCGAACCGGTACTCTGCATAAAAATTATTCCTAGCTTCATTAAGCCCTTCAAAAACGACGGACATGGAGGTAAAGAGCATTAAGCCAATTGCAATAACGGTAATGCAGGCCAGGTAGGCTGCTTTATTCTCGGCCAGATCCCGCCACATTTTTCTCCACAGCATTACCAGCTCACCTCTTCTGGGGCTTTGGGTTGGTCAATTACGCGGATGCTATCTATCTCACCGTCTTTCATTCGAAACACCCGATCCGCCATATCCGCAATACTGGCGTTGTGGGTAATGACCATGACTGTTTTTTGGTATTTAATATTGAAATTACGCAACAGTTTCAATATTTGAATCCCGGTACTCAGATCCAGGGCCCCGGTAGGCTCGTCGCATAAGAGCAGCTCCGGATTTTTGGCCACAGCCCGGGCTACGGCTACCCGCTGCTGTTCACCACCGGACAACTGGGCTGGGAAATGGTTCGCCCGCTCCGCCAAACCCACTTCGGCCAGGACCCCGGCCGCTGACAAAGGATTGGTCGTTATTTCCGTCGCTAACTCGACATTTTCATAAGCGGTCAAATTAGGCATTAAGTTATAAAACTGAAAGATAAAACCGACGGCGTTTCGTCGGTAACGGGTTATCACACTTTCTTCTGCGTTATGAAGCGGCATTCCCTGATAGAAAAGCTCACCTTCACTGACTTGGTCCATCCCGCCCATTAAGTTCAGCAAGGTACTCTTACCGGAACCGCTAGGGCCAAGCACCACCACAAACTCCCCTTGATAAATCTCAAAACTAACCCGTTTCAAGGCGTCAACGCGCACCTGCCCCATTTGGTACCATTTGCTTACGTTCTTGCCTTCCAGGATTACCTGCACAATATCGCCACCTTGACATCGAAAAAATACGTTTGCAACTAGGTTATTAATTCGACTAAAACGGGAATGAATCCTTCATGCTCTCTAATAAAGCTGGTTAACATGAGATTATGGGCACATAAAAAAGACCCGCCAGTGGCGAGCCAGTTCCTTGCCTATTTCCCTAGTTTGTCCCAAAACATTTCAGCTTCTTGAAGTTCTACCAGTGAGTTCGGTTTATCTTTCACCGTTATCCAACTCCTAAGTCTAGTTAGATTCCGGTTTAAACTGTTAATATCATCTCTTTCAACGCTATACTGGATTCTAGGTATTACCATCCCCCAAGCAGTTTCTAATTTTTCCATATCCATCTTAGCGTTATCCCAATTCTCACTCACTACATCCTGACGTACCTTGTCTAGATAAGCTGAAACGTTGTCCATCTCGCCTCGAGGTTTTTTTAAATATTGACCCCCAGACAAAAAAAGGATAAAAGTACCCAAGAGTAATAAAGGAATTAATAGTCGAATTAGCGTTCTGATATTTATTACCCCCTACTGATTAATGATAGTCACTAATATCAGTTATGTTCTTTATCCGATCTTTATAAGCATCCACGTATAAATCACCGTTAGTGTCCAGGCTGGCCATAAATATCTCTGAAGGATCATTAAAGCCCAATTTCCGTAATTGGGCATTTAACCAAGGGCGATCCAGATTAACCTGTTGGAGGTTCTGCTCCACCAGCCCTCATTGTCAAATCCGT
>JAAYQE010000034.1 GCA_012519455.1 Syntrophomonadaceae bacterium | reverse complement strand
CCCTTAACCTTAGGAATCGCTTCGGATCCGGGCTTAGCGGAAACGGTATCGGTTGAATCAAGCAGAACTTTAACCAATTCAGGGTACGCAGCCTTGTTTTCCCCGAAAAATGAATCTTGCGTCTTGGCTTTAGACAGAACCACCGCTAACTTTTCCGCTAATGCAGCATGCGGCAGCGCCTCATCCGAAAACGTTAATTGTTCTAGGAATGAAATCAGGGCCGGGTTTTCTCCCTCTGGTCTAACGGAGGATTCGCATGATGGAAGTATAGTATTAAGGTCTACTTTTTCCGGACCTTCTAGTTGCGCGTTTTCCCTCAGCCACTCAAAAATCGCTGAAAATTTTAACGGCTGAATTACGGACCCCTCCGGATCGACATCAACCCCGACTTTCGGAATTTCAACTTGGTTTAATCCTATTATACTACTAAACGTACCAAATTCTACCGCTTCATTAAGGCCGGGATCAATACCCTGGTTATCCGTATTCGCTGGAAGGTCAGCTGCACGCAAGGGACTTAATACTTGGTCAAAAGTTTTTTTGGCGGACGGTAAACCATGGACCTCTTTACTTCTAAAATCCCCCTTAGCGTCAGGCGTTACAGCTTGATTGGCCGGCCATTGCTGATTAGCCGATAAAATCATAAACATCCACTTTTTCACCTCCTTTCACCGTATAATTTAGATTAAGATTTAATAAATTAATTAAACCCTGTTCAGATTTGAGGAATAATTTGGTTACTATTTTCCGTCGTAGTAAACATTTTAGATAATTTAGCCGCACGCTCCGGTTTCATTACGGCCAGGATTTTCGAAACTTGCTCCGGTTCCATTTCTTTTAAAATACCTAAGACGATTTCATCTTCTAGTTGATCCATAATTGCCACCACTACCGCCGGTTTCATTTCCGCGTAATAAATGGCTAATTGTTGATAATCAACTTTCATCAGGGGAGGCTCTACTTTTTTAGCCTCCATCCTTTTTTCTAATTCCTGTATTCTCTGCTCTTGGGCTACTTTATTTTGTTCTAAGGCCTGTCTTTCATAAGCAGCCCCTTGAAGTAGATCCTGTTGCTCCTGCAATTGCTTTTTTAACTCTTTATTCTCTTTTTCCAATAAATTCATGCCGGTTACAACCTTACCGGTGTTGGATTGGTTTTCTCCCCTCCAATTGCTTAATCCCGGTAAACGACTCACTTGCTGCCGTAGATTAATCCATCCCGCTAGTTCGGCCCCGATTAGTAAGCCAATAACCATCACTAATATAGATAAGACGACCAGTTTTACTGACCAAAATGACCTAACCGGAGGTGTCTCTTTTGCTGCTCCCATCTTCTGGTTTTTGGCCAGGTCCTTTTTTTCGTTCATTTTGGTTCCGGCCGAGACTGCCTTTAGTTCTGCCAATACTTTAACACCCCCTATTTGGTCGCCTCCTTAACGCCATAACCCCTTAAGGCTAATTCGTCAATAAACTTTTGTTCTTCCCTAAGAACTTCTTGCTGGTATTCACGCCAGCGACGCTGTTCTAGCTTTTCTAACACTTTACGCTCCTGCATCAACGCTTGTAATTTTAAGCGGCAACTGGTTAATTCAGAAAACAAGTGCTTGACTTGATGGCTTTGCTCCTGTATACGCAAATGCAACACGAGCATAAAATTACGATAAAGCCGCATCATTTCTACCTGCGGCTGCTTTAGCTGGATCTTACGCAACTCTTCTTCCTGGGTCGCAAATTGTTGCTGCAGTTGTTTGAGATCATCTAAAGCTTCTTGATAAGCAGTATGACATCGGTGTAATTCGATCCGTTGCATATCTTCACGTTTTAGGGCCACTTTTAAACTAGTTTGCAAGCGAAACTTAAACTTTTGCATACTTCCTCAAACCTAAAAATTTATTTTTTACTAACCCCCCATGCCCGCAAGGCACAACCACTGATGAAAAACGTGGGCATGTGTCTCCTGAGCGGGCATGTATCATCCTGAGCGAGTATGTGTCATCCTGAGCGAGTATGTGTCATCCTGAGCGTTAGCGAAGGATCTTGCTTCTTGGCGCGGGCGCGGGATAGATTCTTCGTTTCGCTCAGAATGACAGTTTTAACGTCTTATTTTCTTGTTAAACAGCGCTAGCAAATCGCTAACCGCTGTATCAAAGGAAACTTGTTCTGTGATCTCCTGTTTTAAAAAACTTAAACAGCCCTCAATCAAAGTTAAAGCATAATCTATTTTAGGGTTAGAGCCATGAGCATAAGCGCCAATATCAATCAAATCTTTCGCATCTTGATAGGTGGCCAGAATACTGCGTATTTGGTTGGCGACTTCTCGATGATCTTCCTTAACAATTTCAATCATTACCCGGCTTACACTATTTAAGATATCAATCGCTGGATAATGGTTCTGTGCCGCTAAATCGCGCGATAAAACAATATGGCCATCCAGAATACCTCGTACCGCATCGGCAATCGGTTCATTCATATCATCCCCGTCTACCAGTACTGAATATAATCCGGTTATGGTCCCCTTATCTGAAGTGCCGGATCGCTCAAGCAATTTGGGTAGAAGGGCAAATACGGAAGGTGTATATCCTCGAGTAGCCGGTGGTTCTCCAACCGTTAATCCTACTTCCCTCTGGGCCATGGCAAATCGGGTTACGGAATCCATCATAAACATGACGTCATTCCCTTGATCGCGAAAATATTCAGCAATCGAAGTAGCGACAAAGGCCCCTTTCAACCGAATTAGTGCCGGTTGGTCCGAAGTAGCAATAATGACTACGGAACGTTTCTGACCTTCAGGGCCTAAATCTCTTTCCAGGAACTCACGTACTTCCCGACCCCGTTCTCCGATAAGTGCGATTACATTGACATCCGCGTTGGTATTACGTGCGATCATCCCCATTAACGTACTCTTACCTACCCCACTACCCGCAAAAATACCCATTCGTTGCCCCTTACAACGGGTCAACAAACCATCAATTGCGCGAACCCCTAATGAAAGCGGTTCATCTATTCTTTTACGATGTAAAGGATTGGGGGGGCGATTCATTACCGGATAGTAAGTTTGGCACGGCAGCGGACCACCTCCATCCATTGGGTTTCCCAGTCCATCCAGTACGCGGCCAATTAATTCCGGGCCTACCCCAACCTTAAACACCTGACCGGTCGCCTCCACCTCACACCCCGGGCCTAAGCCATCCATTTCCCCTAACGGCATTAATAAAGTGCGATTTTGTTTAAATCCTATCACTTCGGCTAAAAGTTTACCCTTACCCGATAAAGTGATAATCTCACATAATTCACCCAAACGTACTTGAGGGCCTTCCGATTCAATAGCTAAGCCGACCACCTGCGCAATCTTACCTTTTTGGGTGATCGGATCAACCCGTTCTAGAAGCTTAAAATATCGGTCTAAATCTAGGCTAACCATTAAAATTCACCTGTTTAAAATTTTCGGCTATTTTTCCTAATTGGTTGGTTATCTGGGCATCTACATAACCGGCACCGGTATCTACCAAGCACCCCCCCGGTTCAACGGTATTATCTATTTCCACCCTAAAAGGTCGATAACCATCTTCGGTTTGAGTCAGCTCTTCTAACCCATCCTTAAAGGGCTCAAAAAAACTTTCATGCACTTTTATAACCATTTCTCCAGTTCCATTGGCACGAGCTAAAGCTTCACGCGCTATATCTCGGATGGCATCGGGATTAACCGTTAACTCTCGGCAAACTACTTTTTGGGATAAAGCAATCACCAGTTGAATAACCTGAGGTTCAATTTCGGCCAATAATTGCTCTCTTTTTTGGTGAGCATCTTTCAAAACCGCCTCAGCTTTAGCGATTATCGCCTTCCGTTCTTGCTCGGTTTCTTTCCAGGCCTGATCTTTTCCGCTTTGAAAACCTTCCTCACGACTTTTCTCCTTAATTTGTAAGCCCTCAGCCACCGCCGCCTGCTTCAACTGTTCCGCTTCCGTTTTAGCTTTTTGCATAATCTCTTGCGCTTGTAACCGTGCGTTCTCTAATAAATCTCGCACCATGTCCTCGGTTTCCGCCAGTAATTGTTGCGCTTTTTCTTCATCAAAAATAGGTTCTGCATCCGAAAAAGCAGTTTCGGATAAGGCCTCCGTTTCTCTCGGAAAATTATTCCGTTCCGATGGCACTAAAGAAAGCTGTACAAAATCACGCATAATTAACCGCGAAGATTTAATTATTTTAGACAATAATTTCATCCCCCCCTCCGCGGGCAATAATGATTTCTCCGGCCTCTTCAAGCCGACGAATAACGGCCACAATCCGCTGTTGGGCTTCTTCTACATCCCGCAAACGTACGGGCCCCATAAAATCAATATCTTCGCGCAACATATCGGCAGCGCGCTTCGACATATTGCGTAATACTTTAGCGGTAACTTCTTCACTGGAACCTTTAAAGGCCAGCGCTAGATCATGACTATCCACTTCACGCAAAATTCTCTGAATCGATCGATCATCAAGCTGAACCAGATCTTCAAAGACAAACATTAAGCGACGAATTTCTTCCGCTAACTCCGGATCCTGGATTTCAAGGGTTTCCATAATGGTCTTTTCGGTAGTACGATCGACACGATTCAGCACCTGGACTACGGCATGAATACCACCCGCCATAGCAACTTCCTGAGGAACCAAAGAAGATAACTTACGTTCCAAAACCCGTTCTACTTCCTTGATAATCTCCGGAGAAGTGCGATCCATAATCGCAATTCTCCGGGCTACATCTGCCTGGCGTTCCTGGGGTAAAGCCGAAAGTACAATGGCTGATTTCTCTGGGTCTAAATAAGCCATAATTAAAGCAATCGTCTGCGGATGTTCCCCTTGAATGAAATTCAATAATTGAGCCGGATCCGTTTTACGAACAAAATCAAACGGCCTAACCGCCAGGGTGGCAGTGATCCGGTGTAGAATCTCCATTGCCCTTTGGTTACCTAAAGCTCTTTCCAGTACTTCTTGAGCGTACTCAATGCCACCCTGAGTAAGATACTCCGACGCTAGGCACATTTGATAAAACTCTTCAAATACAACATCGCGTACTTCCGGGGTTATTTTCCGAAGATTAGCTATTTCTAAGGTGAGTTGTTCAATTTCTTCTTCCTTTAAATTTTTAAAGATTATGGAGGAAAGGTCCGTACCCAGGGATACCATTAATACAGCTGCTTTCTGCCTTCCACCCAACGCCTTACTAGCTAACAATGCCGATCACCTCTAATCCTCCGCTAACCAAACCTGAATTAATCTGGCAGCGTCTTCCGGCCTCTCCCGAATTAGTGCTTCTATTTGCTCTCTTATTTTGACTTTTTCTTGTTCTTCTGGCGTTAAGGGCTCCTCCATATCCAACAGTTCCTCTACCAATACCGGCTCATCAACCATCTCATCAATTATTTGCTCCTTATAACGCCGTCTATTCATTAACCACAGAATCAAGCCTACTAAAAATAGAGCCAGTAAAACACCGCCAATTAGTACCCACTTTTGCATCTCCGCTCGACGTGCTTCGGCATCAATTTGAGCCTGTAAGCGATCCCAATAAGAAGTATCGAACGGCATGGCGCTAACCGTAATCATATCCCCTCGCCCTTCATTGATCCCGGCCGCCATTCGAGCTGCCTGTTCAATGGCGGTTAGACGTTCCGGAGGGAGTTGTTCTCCGTTGACCATTACCGCTACGGTCAAACGTTTAATTGCACCGGGGGACACAACCTGATGGGTTTCGGTCCGATCTATTTCGTTATTCACTACACTAGTAGTTTTTTCTTGATAAAAATTAAGGTTTTGGCCATCAACGGCTGGAAACTCCGGAATATTGGCCGGTGTGCCGGCCGCACCCTGGGCCGCGGCATTTAGTCCCTGCGTTACTTCTTCCGTATTCTCCGTACTCCGAGGTACCTTGCCTCCCCAGTTTTCAGTGACGACTTCTTTTTGATCAAAATCTAATTCGGCCCGGACCCGAACCGTGGCATTACCTAGGCCTACTACGCGTTCGAGCATGGACTGAACCGTCTGAGCTAGATCTTTTTCAAATTGTTTTTGAATTTCTAATTGATGGGCGGTAAGTCTATTAGTAGAAAACTGAGGATTAACCGAGACAAGATCTTCAGAAAGGATCCGACCATTAATATCAACTACAGTGACTTCCTCCGGTTTTAAACCCTCTACAGCCTTGGCTACCATATGTACAATGCCTTTTACTTGCTCCGGCTCTAATTCATAGCCCGGGCTAAGCTTAATCATTACCGAAGCTGTACGGGCTTGCCGGTCTTTAATAAAAAGCGTTTCCTCTGGCATGGTTAAATAAACCCATGCTTGTTCAATTCCTTTTAAATGACTAATTGTTCGGGCTAATTCACCTTGTAAAGCCAGGGTGAATCTGACTTGTTTATCCCGAGTGGTTTCCCCAAATTTAGTCTCACCTAAACTTTCAAAACCAGCAGCACCACGCGGTAAACCTTCGGCGGCTAAATCCAATCGAGTCTGATATTTTGAGGCTGGCGCTACTAAAATCGTACTTCCGCCATCCGTCAGTTCGTAAGGAATCTTCATTTCCTTTAATTTAGCCGTAATCGCTGCAGCATCATTAGATTCTAATTGAGTATATAAAGGAACCATATCATCCGGTTGTTTTAACATCCAAATAGCCATAACCAGCCCGATGATTAAAAGTAGTATTCCTCCGCCAATTAATACTTTCTGATTAAGGGTCCAGCTATTCCAATAACCTAATCCCTTTTCTTTAAACGAATTCCATAACTCTGACATTCCAATTTGACCTCATAGCATCTAACATTCATTAAATAAAATTACGTATTAGTTATAACGTGGCTAAACCGGCATACGGATAATTTCCTGATAGGCTTCCAATACTTTATTACGTACTTGGAGGGCCAACTGCATCGATAAACTGGCTTTTTCTGCAGCAATTACTGCCTGATGGATCTCCTCCATTTCCCCCGTTACAACCTTAATTGCCGCCTGATCAGCTTCCTTTTGTAAAGCATTAACTTCATGGATCGCTGCATTCAAATACTGGGTAAAACCAATCTGGTTGGATGCATTGGACTGCTTTTGCTCCGCCCAATTGATTAAAGAAGGTGAATGGGGTAAAGAAACCAGTTGCGGTTTCAAAGTTATACCACCTCACTTTGCTCTAGTCTTAAATTCTTCCGATTTCTAAGGCCCGAGAGGCCATGGATTTACTTGCATTCAACGCGGTTACGTTAGCTTCATAAGCACGAGTAGCGGCAATTAAATCAACCATCTCCGCTACGATATTAACGTTAGGCAAATTTACCATTCCCTGTTCATTGGCCTCCGGGTGACTTGGATCGTAAACCTGTTTAAAAGGAAGGTCATCCTCCACAATGCGTAATACTCTTACTCCCTCACCAGCTTGTAGTTTTCGTTTTAAAACTCCGGCAAAAGTAGGCTTCGCTGCTTCCCTCGCTTGAAAAACAACCATACGGCGACGATACGGACCGCCAGTCTCTGTTCGGGTTGTATTAGCGTTAGCTATATTGTTCGACACTACATCCATCCTTAGGCGTTCAGCCGTAAGTCCGGAAGCACTGATATTAATCGCATCAAAAAGGCCCATTATTAACGTCTCCCTTCGTTTATCACGTTACGCAATCGACTATATTGACTGCTTAACTGTTGGGTTAAAGTATTATAATTTAGGGAATTTATGGCCAATTTGGCGTTTTCGCTATCAACATCTACGTTATTACCGTCGTTACGCATGGTCGAAGCTGAATCCATATAGATACGCGGCCTTACCTCCTTAAGCAAGGAGAAGTTGGGCCGATGCCGAGGATGAGTACGAACGAGTGCCAAATTTGCTTTTTGCGCCTGAGCTTTTTTAAGTTCTTCTTCAAAACTCACCTCAGATCGTTTAAAATTTGGCGTTTCCACATTAGCTAAATTATTGGCTAATACCCGCTGACGTAAGGTAGAGGCATCTAAGCCCCGCTCCAACCAGTTGGCCGCCGGAGTATTAAGTAAATCCTGAATCACAGTAAACACCCCATCAATTGTTTTTTCCAAAAAATTTAAATCTTATCCTTTTTTTGTCAAAAAACTGGTATGCTTTGATAATTTATTCTAGATAATTATGAAAAATCCTCCTTTTTTGGGAGAAGAGCTAGAAAAAAATAGAATTATATAGGCTAAATAGGAATTCGGCCTTTTCTAACAAGACAATATTCCTAACCAAAAAAGAGCTTTCCAAAGAAAACCCTTTCTATAAACGAGAAGAGTTATCTTTTCGGCAACTCGGCCACCATAGCTTTAAGCCTTAGGTCCGTAGCTTTGCGTCCCCGGCTTTAACCGGGTTTGCCTTTATCAAAAGATTTCCCCTAACCTTTTATACTTAAATACTTAACTTATCTTCTACACTTTGATAGTTTATTCTAGATAATTATGAAAAATCCTCCTTTTTCGGGAGAAGAGCTAGAAAAAAATAGAATTATATAGCTCAAATAGGACTTTCGGCCCTTTGTTATAAGACAACATTCTTAACCAAAAAAGAGCTTTCCAAAAGAAAACTCTTTCTACAAACGCAGAGTTATCTTTTCGGCAACTCAGCCACCATAGCTTTAAACCTTAGGTCCGTAGCTTTGCGTCCCCGGCTTTAACCGGGTTTGCCTTTGTCGAAAGATATCCCCTTTTGTCATACAGTTAACTTGCTTCGGTTAATTTGGCCGACTAAGTTCTTCAAGCAGATTCTCATTTAATATCCGAATAAAAGTACCTTTCATCCCCAGTGATTTAGACTCAATAACTCCAGCGCTCTCAAACTTACGTAAAGCACTAACAATCACCGAGCGAGTGATCCCTACCCGATCCGCAATTTTACTGGCTACGAGCAAACCTTCATTGCCTTCTAATTCGGCAAAAATATGTTCAACCGCTTCTCTTTCTGAATAGGAAAGGGTACCCAAAGCAATTTGCACGGCAGCCTTGCGCCGGGCTTCTTCTTCCATTTTTTCCGATTTAGACCGAAGGATTTCGGTAGCTACCACCGTTGCCCCATACTCGCCTAAAACCATATCACTATCCGTAAACTCGCCTTCTAGTTTCCCCAGTACCAGAGTACCCAAACGCTCGCCTCCACCAATAATGGGCACAATCGTAATCATTTTATAGGATAACGGACATACGGCACCTTTTACCTTAAAAAAACATGCTGGACTATGTTCAGCAATATTCGCTTTACTCTGGGTCACGGCAAGCATATCCATATTAAAGGAGAGAGGAAAATCTAGCTCATCAACAATATCATCCATGGTCGGGCAATTAAAGCCTTCTTGAAAGGCATGGCCCAAAATCTGTCCCCGTCGCCCGATAATATATACATTACATGTAATATTATCCCGAAGCACTTTGGCCATTTCCTTAAAATTCACCGGTTTACCCGCCGAGGTTTGAAGAAGTCGATTTATTGCTCTGGTTTTCTCCAACACTGATTTCATAACCTATGCCTCCTGTCTATAAAATATATCGACTCAAATCATCATTTTGGGCAATACCCTCTAGTTTAGAACGCACATAATCTTTATTAATCGTAAACTTTTGCCTTTGCATCGTGTCCGCATTAAATGATAAATCTTCCATTAATTTTTCTAAAATAGTATGCAAACGACGCGCACCTATGTTTTCGGTCTGACTGTTGACCGAAAAAGCGATTTCCGCGATTTCTTCCACCCCATCTTCTAAAAATTCAATCTCTAATCCTTCGGTTCCGAGCAAAGCCGTATATTGCTTAATCAATGAATTGCGAGGTTCAATCAAGATTTGTTTAAAATCAGCCTGGGTTAAACTTTGTAATTCTACACGTACCGGAAAACGTCCCTGCAATTCCGGGATTAAATCTGAAGGCTTAACCGTATGAAAAGCCCCAGCCGCGATAAATAAAATATAATCCGTTTTTACGGGTCCGTATTTGGTCATAATCGTGGAACCTTCAACAATCGGCAGAATGTCCCGTTGCACTCCACCTCTAGAAACATCAGGTCCGTATCCCCCATCTTGACCCGTAATCTTATCGATTTCATCCAAAAAAATAATTCCCGACTGCTCGGCCCGATTAACCGCTTGGCTTACTACCTCATCCATATCAATTAATTTTTGCGCTTCTTCATTAGTTACAATTTTCCGCGCCTCCGCTACTGTAACTTTACGCTTACGCTTTTTCTTAGGAAACATGCCACCTAGCATATCCTGTAAATTAATCCCTAGTTCTTCCACCCCCGAGCCGGAAAAAACCTCGACCATAGAAGGATATTGATCCGCTACCTCCACCTCTATATAATGATCTTCAAACTCCTGGCGGCGCAACCTGCGGCGTAGAATTTCCCGCTGATCCTCTATTTGTTTCCACTGTTGTTTGGCCGCTGCCTCATTTTCGCTCGAAGGATCAGCGGGGTTACCAAACAAAAGTTCTAGGGGGTTTCTCGTTCCCCGATCACGTCGAGCGGGAGGATGCAATAAATCTAACAAGCGCTCCTCCGCTAATTGTTCGGCCCGATCCTGGACCTCCACCATTTTTTCCTGCCGTACCATGCGGATGGATGTTTCAATCAGATCCCGTACCATCGAATCCACATCCCGACCCACATATCCTACTTCCGTAAATTTAGTGGCTTCCACTTTAACAAAAGGAGCTTTAACTAAACGGGCCAAACGTCTAGCTATCTCAGTTTTCCCTACCCCGGTAGGACCTATCATTAAAATATTCTTAGGGATAATCTCATCTTTTAGATCTTCATCCAATAATTGCCGTCGATAACGGTTGCGTAGGGCCACCGCAACGGCCCGTTTGGCTTCCGCTTGTCCAACAATATAACGGTCTAAGGCCTCTACAATCTGACGAGGGGTCAGATTTTCCAACTAAAACTCCTCCTTGCATCAAGAAACAGGATCTCCTATTTCCTCCAGGGTTATATTTTCATTAGTATACACACAGATCCCAGCCGCCACCTGCATGGCCTCCCTGGCTATTTCGCCCGCTGAAAATTCAGTATGCTGACAAAGCGCTCGGGCTGCAGCCAGAGCATAAGGCCCCCCAGAACCAATGGCTGCTACCCCATCATCTGGTTCAATAACTTCCCCATTACCCGAAACAATAAAAAGGTTATCACAATTGGCCACAACCAATAAGGCTTCCAGGCGCCGCAAAACTCTATCCGATCGCCACTCTTTGGCCAGTTCTACGGTGGCCCGGGTTAAATTGCCCCGATACTGTTCTAACTTCCCCTCAAACTTATCAAATAGCGTAAAGGCATCTGCTACCGACCCGGCAAATCCGACAATCACCTGATCGTGATATAAACGGCGCACTTTTCGGGCCTGCTGTTTCATAATAATGGTGTTTCCAAAAGTAACCTGTCCATCTCCGGCAATGGCGGTTTGCCCCTGTCTTCGGACGGCCACGATAGTTGTACCACAAATAATTTTAATCACCTCTCTCGGGGATGGCTATTTCTATAAACCCGGCGTAATTGTTCCCGAGTAATATGGGTATATACCTGGGTGGTAGAAAGACGGGCATGTCCCAATAGCTCTTGAACAGATCGCAAATCAGCCCCACCATCTAGAAGATGGGTCGCGAAAGAATGGCGAAGCATATGAGGATGAACTTCGCTTGACAACCCACTCTGTCGGGCATATTTTTTTACTATTTCCCGTACTCCGCGGCTTGAAAGTCGACTCCCTTGTCGGTTCAAAAAGACGGCTGTTTCCCACTCTGAATTATTAGCTACCGAAGCTTGTTTTCCCCGACTCCTCTGAATAAAAACTTTTCGACTGGTTTGTGCATACTCCTCAAGAGCCAACGATGCACAACTACCCAGAGGCACAATTCTTTCTTTGTTACCTTTACCCATAATCCGCAAGTAACCATTGACTAGATCAACGTCACCTAGATTCAGCCCAACCAGTTCACTAACCCGCAGACCTGCTCCATATAATACTTCTAAAATAGCCCGATCGCGTATTCCCAACAAACTGTTTTCTGATGGGCTCTCTACTAATTTAGCTGCATCTGTTGCATTAAGAAACCCGGGAAGCTTTTTTTCCCTTTTAGGGGTACCGACCAGCTCCACCGGACTTTTAGAAATGAGTCCCTGCCGTATCAGGTATTTAAAAAAAGAACGTATCGCTGCCATTTTTCGAGCAATTGTGGTTCTGCTTCGTCCCAGAAATTGTAAATGCCCCAAATACTGACGAATCGAAAGATGGGTTATTTGGTCTGGCTGAATACTTTCTACGGGTTGATTGATTAACTCAGAAAGAAACTCAGCCAGTTGCCCTAAATCCGATGCATAGTTTACCAAGGTAAGCTCTGAAGAGTTTTTTTCCGTTTTTAAATACATAAGAAAGTCATCAATTAATTGCCCCAAATGCTTCAATCAGGAACCCCCTAGCTTATCCGATGCCTGATTTATTTAAATTAATGCTAACACATATTCGGGGTAATAACAAGGTATTTTTTAAAAATTCACATAATTATCCAAGGTCTGTAGAGCTCTCTCCGCGAGCTTATAATTACGTTGCCGACGATCCCGAATTCGTTCCGATAACGGCGGAAAAAGTCCAAAAGCGATATTCATGGGTTGAAAAGATGAAGGTATAGCCGTAGTTATATAATGACATAAGGCACCATGGGCGGTTTCGGGAGGAAAAATTAAGGGTTGCTGACCCTGAAGCAGACGAGCTAGATTAAGACCGGCTACTAAACCGGTTGAGGCAGATTCAATATATCCTTCTACCCCGGTTAACTGACCGGCCCAAAAAACCTTTGGGAAACGGCGCATTTGCAGAGTGGGTAATAAAACTAAGGGACTTTTAATATAAGAATTCCGATGGATTACCCCATAACGCACAAATTCTGCTTCTTCGAGCCCCGGAATTAACCGAAAAACACGGGCCTGATCGGGCCATTTTAATTGCGTCTGAAATCCTACCAGGTTATATAGCGTTCCTTCCTGATTGTCTTGCCGTAGTTGGACTACCGCAAAAAAACTTTGTCCGGTTCGTGGGTCTTTTAAACCTACTGGTTTCATGGGACCATAGCGCAAGGTATCGAAACCGCGCTCTGCCAAAACTTCAACCGGTATACAGCCTTCAAAATATTTTAACTCTTCCCAATCCTGACCCCGATGTCGCTCAGCCTTGATTAACGCTTCATAAAAGAGCCGATATTCCGCCTCATTCATCGGGCAATTAAGATACGCGGGTTCACCTTTGGCATAACGCGAAGCCCGAAATATCCTGTCATGATTTAAAGAAGCCGCCGTTACGATCGGGGCCGCAGCGTCATAAAAACTCAAATATTCTTCTCCGGTTAAACCTTTTAGATGTTCCACCAAGGAAGGTGAAGTTAAAGGTCCGGTAGCGATCACCGTAGGTTTAGCCGGGTCAATTTCCGTTACTTCCTTCTGCACTAATTCAATTAAAGGTTGCTTAGCGATCCGCTCGGTTACCGCTCGGGCAAAACGTTCTCGATCTACCGCTAACGCACCTCCGGCTGGTACCGGATGTGCATCTGCACAGATGATGATTAAGGAACCTAAACGCCGCATTTCCTCTTTTAATAGCCCAGGCCCGGTATTTAATTCATTAGAGCGTAAAGAATTACTACAAACTAACTCGGCTAAATAACCGGTACGATGAGCCGGGGTTAAAACTCGAGGACGCATTTCCCAAAGTTTTACCCTCACGCCCCGTTGCGCTAACTGCCAAGCTGCTTCTACTCCAGCCAGGCCACCGCCAATTACGTTCGCTTCTTCTTTATTCAAGTGAACCATCCTTTTTTACGACCTTTTCTGCTTGGGCAAAAGGAGCCGATTTAAGTCGATTTTCTTGGGCTTCATTAATAGCCGCGGTCTGATATTTGCAATCACGGTTCGTACATATCAGGTAGCCCCTTTTATTTCTACCCATTTTCTCCCCTAGTAGATTACCACACTCCGGACATTTCACATTCGTTGGCATTTGCCAAGCTACGTACTTACAGGCCGGGAAATTACTACAGCCATAAAATTTACGCCCCTTTTTACTATGCCGAACTACAATTTGGCCTTCACAAAGCGGGCAATTCACGCCAATCTCTTCTAAAATCGGCTTGGTTGTCCGACATTCGGGAAAACCAGGACAAGCCAAAAATCGTCCGAAAGGCCCCCGCTTAATCACCATGAAGCGGCCACATTGAGGACAGGGTTCTTCGGTAACTTCGTCCGATATTTCAACCCGACCAATTTGTGTTTCTGCCAGATCCAGTTTTTCTTTAAAGGGAAAATAAAAATCCCGAATTACTTGTTTCCAGGGAAGCTCTCCTTCCTCAATTCGGTCTAATTGTTCTTCCATCGCGGCGGTAAATTCTATGTCTAAGATACTAGGGAAATACTGTTTTAATAAATCGACGACCAAAGTTCCAAGTTCTGTAGGTATGAATTGTTTCTCTTGCCGATTCACATAACCACGCGATACTATCGTTTCGATAATCGGCGCATACGTACTAGGACGCCCAATCCCTTTTTCTTCTAAAGCTTTAACTAATGTAGCCTCACCATAACGAGGCGGAGGCTGCGTAAAATGTTGTTTCGGATCCATTTTAACTACTCGCAGAATTTTTCCTTCCTCTATTTCCGGCAGTAAAGTATTAGCTTCCTTTTCTTCTTCATCGCGGCCTTCTACGTAAACCTGCATAAAACCAGGAAACTGTACTACAGATCCATTAGCCCTAAAACCATATGAAGAATGCTTTCCCTTAGCTTCTATATCTACCCTGGTCTGATCTAATACGGCAGCACTCATTTGACTGGCCACAAATCGCTCCCAGATCAACCGGTAAAGCCGGTACTGTTCCGAGGTGAGCAGGTCTTTGATAGAATCCGGTTCTCTTTGTACATCGGTCGGTCGGATACCTTCGTGGGCATCTTGCGCTTTGCTCTTAGACTTATACTGCCGAGGCTCTGCTGGAACAAAGTTTGCTCCAAACCGTTGCTTTAAATACTCTATAGTCTGTTGTTGTATTTCCGTAGAAATACGGGTTGAATCGGTCCGTATATAACTGATTAAACCCACGGTTCCCTCTGAACCTAAACTCAAACCTTCATATAATTGCTGGGCAACACGCATGGTACGACGCGCCGTAAAATTTAGTTTGCGATAAGCTTCCTGCTGTAAGGTACTAGTAATAAAAGGGGGAGCTGGGTTCCGTCGCACCTCACGCCGGGCTATTTTTACGACTTGAAACTCCGCTTTCTCTAAATCTTTCATTATGTCCTGAACTACTTCTTCTTGGGGAATAGTGATTTTAACGCCATCTTTATTGATTAATCTAGCGGAAAACTGAGTTTTTTTACTTTTTCCGGTATCCAATATCGTCGTTAAGGTCCAGTATTCTTCTATAACAAAATCCTGGATTTCCTTCTCTCGCTCACAGATCAGGCGCACGGCTACAGATTGCACTCGACCAGCACTCAAACCGCGCTTAATTTTACGCCATAACAAAGGGCTTAGCTGATAGCCTACCACCCGGTCTAAAATCCGCCGGGCCTGTTGAGCATCTACCCGGGCGTAATCAATAGAACGGGGCTTTTTTACCGCGTTTTGAATCGCCTTTTTGGTAATTTCATTAAACTCAATGCGACATGGTTCATCCGATTTCATATTCAGCAGGAACTGTAGATGCCAGGCAATCGCCTCTCCCTCACGATCGGGGTCAGCGGCTAAAAGGATCTGGGAGGCATCTTTAGCTGCACTGCGCAGTTCCTTGATAATGTCTCCTTTGCCCCTGATATTGATATATTTAGGTTCAAAATCATGCTCTACATCTACACCAAATTGACTTTTGGGTAGATCCCGCACATGTCCCATTGAGGCTTTTACTAGGTAACGTTTACCTAAAAATTTTTCAATGGTCCTAGCCTTAGCTGGGGACTCCACAATCACCAACACTTTTGACAATTACCCTCACCCCAATAACAACAATTTCTTAATCTTAATCCCTTACTTTACTACTTTCCTATATTGCTACTAGGATATTCCGAAACGCCGCCGGGTAAACCCTTTTCCCTTAATAATTTTTTCCTGGCGGATATAACAACGTCCCGGTAATTGATTTACTAATCCTTTCATCTCTAAGATCATAAGTATAGAGTTAACCCGAGACGGAGTCAACCCGCTTTCTGCGATCAAATTTTCTATGGATATCGGTTCCAGAGAAATAAGTTGCAGTAAAATCTTCTCTTCAGAATTAAGGGCAGTATCCTCTATTTTACTAGATACCCTATGGTTTCCCTCCCCAAGTCCTTCTAAACTCTGCCAACTAACTTGCTGCGGTGTGTTGCCTAAAAGGGTTGGAAAGCGGCTTAAATATTCTTCAATAATATCCTCTACTCCCTGTACCAATCTAGCTCCTTCTTTGATCAAATTATTGGTACCTCGACTATATTGACTAGTGATGGGTCCAGGTACCGCGAACACGTCACGGCCTTGCTCCAGAGCAAAATCCGTGGTAATCAAGGCCCCCCCATTTTCTGCGGCCTCTACGACCACTACGCCCAGAGATAAACCACTGATGATCCGATTTCGAGCCGGAAAATTAAGGGGTATAGGCGGAGATCCCAGCGGAAACTCGCTAATCACCGCGCCGTTATTAGTGATTTGCTCAAATAAGTGCTTGTTTTCCCGGGGATATACAATATCCACCCCACATCCCAACACCGCTACCGTACGCCCTTTGGCTTTTAAAGCTCCACGGTGACCAGCCGTATCAATTCCCCGCGCTAGACCACTAACAATGGTAAAACCTTTCTGCGCTAATTGTCCCGCTAACCTTTCGGCCACCGCCTTACCATAAGGAGTAGCCCTCCGAGAGCCCACCATGGCCAAGGCCAGGGAATCTACTTCCTCTAAGGAGCCTAACACATATAGCACCGGTGGAGGATCATAAATATTACGGAGAGAAGAGGGGTACGCTGGATCTTCTAACGTAAGTACTGTAACTCCTCGACGCTCTAGTTCAGTACAAACAGCTGTAAGATCTAATGATTGCCGACATTCTAAAAGGTTTTTAAATACTGATGAGTTTTTTCCCATTACTTCGGCTAAGTGGCTTTCTCTAGCATGCCACACTTCCTTGGGATGCTTAAACCGGTCCAGTAATAGTTGAAAACGTTTGGGCCCTAAGCCTGGTACTTGATGCAACCCGATCCAATAGGCCTTTTTATCCACCTGTCTTACGTCCCGCCTTCCAAAATTTACTTATTAATTAAATCTAGGTAAAATACTATCACGATTTCAATCCCATTGATTTCGATCTAGCACCCGGTACTGAATAGCCTCCGCCAGGTGATCAATCTGAATCTGGGAAGAACCAGCTAAATCAGCAATCGTTCGGGCCACCCGCAGGATGCGATGATAGGCGCGAACACTTAAGCCTAGTTTTTCAAAAGCAGACTGTAAGAGGTGTCTTCCCTCAACTTGAAGATTACAAAATTGTTCTAATTCAGTACCATTCATTTCCGCATTACTCATAATGCCGCAATCCTGCAAACGCTTTCTTTGTCTGTTCCGCGCTTCCTCGACCCGAGCCTGAATCGTTTCCGAGGATTCACCTTTGATCCCGGCCTCTAGCTCGTCAAAATTTAAACGTGGTACCTCTACGTGTAAATCGAAACGATCCAACAGCGGACCTGAAAGTCTTTGGCGATATCGCTTAATTTGTGGTGGGGTACAAACACATTCGCGCTCCCCATCCCCTAAAAACCCACAAGGGCAAGGATTCATCGAGCCAATTAATACAAAACGGCAGGGAAAGGTAAACGTATTATTTAAACGAGAAACGGTAATTTGTCCATCTTCCAAAGGCTGTCGAAGGGCCTCTAAAGAGCCTCGGTTAAATTCCAGTAGTTCGTCCATGAATAACACTCCCCGATGGGCGAGACTCACTTCGCCGGGACGAGGATCTCTTCCCCCTCCTACCAGGGTCACAGCGGAGCAGGTATGATGCGGAGTTCGAAACGGTCGTTCGGTAATGACAGCTTGTCCTCGAGGTAAAAAACCAGCTACACTGTAAATACGGGTAATATCCAGACACTCGTCAAAAGTTAACGAAGGTAAAATCGTGGGGAAACGACGTACCAACATGGTCTTTCCGGCCCCAGGCGGCCCCATTAACAGCAAATTATGCCCTCCCGCGGCCGCTACTTCTAATGCCCGTTTGGTGGACTGCTGTCCCTTAACCTGATTAAAATCAAGTCTCGCCATTCTGCTCTTGCGTGCTAGAGGGACGATATCGGATAGACTAGAGCTAATCCGGGATAGTTCTTGATCCCCACGCAGGCCGGCTACGACCTCGGAAAGATGCTTTACCCCATAAACCTGGATATCAGCAATCAAAGCCGCTTCTTCGGCATTTTCCAGAGGGGTGATAAAGCTTAAAGATCGGCCCGCCCGCTTTGATTCGTTTTTGACCCTGAAGGCCATGGCCAAAACTCCGGATATTCCTCTTATTTGTCCATCTAAAGATAGTTCACCGGCCCAAAAAGCATCCTCTAATTTGTTTAGCGGTATTTGTTCGGTGGCCGCTAAAATACCCAGGGCAATAGGCAAATCATAGGCGGGTCCCTCTTTTCGTAGATCAGCCGGGGCTAGATTAACCGTTATTCTTTGTAAAGGAAAGTCAAATCCGGCGTTGCGAATCGCCGAACGAACTCGTTCTCGGCTTTCACGCACCGCGGTACTAGGAAGTCCTACTAAATCAAAAGCAGGTAAGCCATTAGATACGTCAACCTCAACCTGAACCGGGTATCCTTCCAGCCCTAAAAGCCCCAGACTAGCGACTCTGGCCAACACATTAATTAACCTCCTGGTAAATAATTAATACCAAAGGTTTATTCGTCGTAAAGAGCGATTATCCTGCACGATTCATCTAAAAGATTACAAGTGGTTTATTAACAATTCTTTTTTATAAATTTATTCGTAAAAAAATTAATAAAATATATCTCTGTTTTATTGTTCGTTCTTTCATAGTTTGTTATCATATTCATAAAATAGGGAATTATAAAAACGCAATTTATCTTCCGAAAGGAGTAAACAAATGGTTAGTACTATACAGACTTGGTTAATGAACCCGGCCGTACTTTATCCTTTGATTATCTGGAGTATAATCTGGAAAGGAATCGCCCTTTGGCATTCAGCTCGCAGTAGTCAACTCCCTTGGTTTATTGCTTTACTCATTATTAATACCGTAGGCCTCCTAGAGATCGTATATTTACTCTTCTTTAGACGAAAACTGAGGTATTAAAACAGGAACCGTTAAATGGGAAATGGGGGTTTTGTTTTTCTTCTTTATATGAAATTTTTAAAAAGCTGCTTCAATATGGTTTAACCTAATTAATTGATTGGCCTGACCGATAATCACGGCTATCACATCAAAACGTACCGGAATATCCCTTTTTTTCTTAGCTTGTAAATAATACTGAGCTACCCGTCGTACGCGATCCCGCTTATTTTGCCTAATACTTTCCTCTGGGGTCCCTAAGCGATACCCCCGCCGGGTACGTACTTCTACAAAGATCACCATCTCCTGTGAGGCCACAATCAGGTCTATTTCTCCTAAAGGGCACCGATAATTGCGAGTCACAAGCTGATAACCTTGATTAAGAAGATGCTGCAGAGCCAGATCTTCACCTATCCGGCCCGTCATTTTACGTTGATCCCGCATTTTGTATACCTCACTACCCCATAGATTTATTAACTTTACCTTTATCCTTTTTTACCCTTCCAGCGGTTATCTAATCGGTAAAGGAATACTAATAATTCCGCCACTACTTGATATAATTCCGGTGGAATTTCCGCATTTAAATCAAGCAAGGCTAGTCTTTCTGCCAAAATCGCATCCTGGTGGATGGGAATATTATGTTTCCGTGCTAAGGCCAATATTTTTTGGGCAACATCTCCTCTACCTGTGGCCAGTACCCGAGGAGCACGATCTTGGTCCGGATCATAACCTAAAGCAACGGCGGAAACCGGATCCGAACGAGTGGAATTTTGCTTATGGGAGGATTCTACCATACCACACCTTCTCCTTTAAACCTTCAAGTCAATGCGCGGAACCTGTTGTAAATCGACCAATGGTTCGGGTTCTGGACGTAAAGAGGTTGGCTTACCGACTCGACACTCCTGTAAATGGGTACGAAATCCTAATAATTGAAGTCGCTCGGCTAGTTCTGGCCAGTACTTGACTATCATTTGCCCTATTTCCTCTTGTTGCACTTGAACCCGAAAACGTAATTCTCGATGATAAAAATGAAGGTCAAATAAATTTTTTCCTAAGTGGGGTGTTTCCAGACAAAAAACAACTCGTAGATTGTCAATATTTAACTTCTTTTGCTTCCCCTCCCGCTTATAAATCCGTAGTTCTCCTTTAGCGTTTTCCTCTATAAACGGAAGAGGCCAGGCAAAATAATAATAATTAGGACGATCAATCAGACTTTTATCGACCGTGTGTAAAACCTGTTGACCGTATAGTTCACTAGTAATAGATTGAATTAACTTATGGATAGTTAAACGGAAGCTCTCTGGCCATTGACGAGACGACGCTTCACTTTTTAAGATGGCCTGGTCTACGATCTCTAAAAAATCAGCCAACAGCGTTGAATTGGTCGGCCAATCTCTTAAATACTGGCTTATAACTTCTATGTGATTCCCTTCCCTTGGTAACATTATAGCTAGTATTTGCTTAAGCGTATTGACCATAATTTTTATATCCAAAATTTCGGCCGGTTCGGATACGGATCCCGATATACCTCCTGTACTCGTTTCTGTCATCGTTAACCCGTTAACTATTTGCCCTGAAGCCGAAGGGGTCACTTGCTGCGACAAAAAAGAACTCCGGACCACGTTTGATAATAACGTTAAATCATGGCTACTTTTAGTTCCTGCTGCTTCTAGTCCGGTTTCCAATAAATTAAGCAGTACGGTTAATTGAGGTTCAATTTTTCCCGATTGCCCCAAAAAAGCTTTAAGCAATTGTAAAGCTTCCGTACTCTGGGTAAGTCCTGCCCTTTGTGAAAAAATAGCCAGACGAAGATTGTCTTCTTGCATTCCGCCCAAAATACCTAAAGAACGTTGAACTTCCACTATATTTTGCCTGGATACCGGTAACCCGAATTCTAATAATCGAACGGCAATTGTTTTCATTGATTCACTTTTAGGTAGCCCCATGCTTTCAAGCAAATCTCCTATATCTTGACTACTGTTTGCCTGAGCCGTTGGGTTTAAAACTTTTAAATACCACTTACCTTCAACCTGGCCCTGTACTTCAAGGGTTACTTCCTGATCGGGTTGAAGCGTTACATTGGTATAGGCTTCAAGAATATTAGAACCTAGTTTCAAGATGACCGTACCGTCCGGTTTGATCGATTCAACCCGTACATTCACCAGCCGACCAGGAAATAAATGTAAGCCTTCTCTTTCTGAGGCGCCGGTTGGCAGGGAAGAAAAACTAAAAGGAGTCTGAAAAATAATATTCATTACATCTCTCTCCTCTGGGCTGCCTCTCGAACGGGATTAAATGACCGTCGATGGATAGGACAGGGACCGCATTGGGTCAGAACTTTTAAGTGATCGGGAGTAGCATACCCTTTATGCTTTCGGAAACCATATTCCGGGTAAACCCTATCCCAAGACTTCATGATTTCATCCCGAGTTACTTTAGCTAAAATTGAGGCCGCGGAGATAGAGGCACTACGCGAATCTCCTCGAATTAGAGCCGATTGGGCAATTTTCACCTCCGGAATCGGATATCCATCTACCAGTAAATGATCTGGTTGCACCGCAAGAGCTTGAATGGCTCGACGCATAGCCTCAAACGATGCCTGCCGAATATTATATTGATCTATGTATTCCACGGCTACTTCTACGACCTCCCAGGCTACCGCTCGGGCTTTTATTATCTCCGCTAATTTATGACGCCTTTCGGGCGATAATCGTTTAGAGTCATCTAGGTCCGGAAGCCAGGCCCCCCCGGGTAAGATTACCGCTGCAGCCACCACTGGTCCGGCCAAAGGCCCGCGACCAGCTTCGTCAACCCCGGCGATTAACTTACGACCAACGGACCATAAATCTCTCTCACTATCATACAGCCGATGCAGACGCTTTTTTTCCT
>JAAYQE010000229.1 GCA_012519455.1 Syntrophomonadaceae bacterium | reverse complement strand
CTGTTGGAGCAGTTGCATATTTAACAGAGGCGTCTTTTCCTTTCCCCAAGATATGGTCATTATATCCAGCAATTTGCGGTCAGGCAATACCATCAGCTTTTGGGCATTTTAGATTGGCTGTAACACAATGGCCCTTTGCAATCGGCAGAATAGGGTTTTAGCCTACCTGTAAAACGGCACTTTGATATCTAGTTAAACAGCAAAATAAAATTCCTATGAAGCCCGGAAAAACAGCACATAATTATTCCATACAGCACAATATTACCGCGTGAAAAATGCACATTTTTGTTGCTTTTGCTAGAGGGAAATAACCATGATTGCAATTGCAGTGCGTTGGAATCTTATGATAGTGAACCTTCAAGCGAATAAAGTTTAATTGACTTATAAAATCAAAGTATTTATCACTTTATTTAAAAAGCTACAACTAAAAAATATAGGGAAAAAATTAGTTTTAGGAGGAAAAATAAAACCCTTGGCGAAAGTATCCATTTATACACCGGAATCATTTCAATTTTAGAGAATGAATGTTACAGCCGGTATGAATTTGAAGCTTTTGCCAAGGCTTATGAAGCTATTAGTTACTACTTGTACTATTATAAGGGATTCCCTATTACTTACGGGTTCAAGGCGGTTTGTTGAAGGATAAGAGCGGCGATGATGACTAAAAACGAAAGGAAAGGGGGAATGGCGTATGTGGGAGCTAGAAGCGCACTTTTCGGTGGTTACCCCGCTTTTTTTGGGTGGGGCTGATCCAGTGAAAGATGAGGAACTGAGCCTCCGGGTGCCGTCGCTAAAAGGAGCTTTGCGGTTCTGGTACCGGGCTGCAGCCTTAGCTCGATTGGGCAGTTTGGCCAGGGTTAGGAATGAAGAGGCAGCGGTGTTCGGAAGTACGAAAACGGGTCAAAGCCTGTTTTTGGCCCGCGTTGAGGATGTAAACTTAAAGACCGTAAATAAAGGAGAAAAGGTATTAGGTGGTATCGCTTATCTAGGTTATGGGGTTGCGAATTGGAATAGTAAAGCTAGGGCTGCTTTAACGACACGACCTTATATTAAACCGGGCAGTTCATTTAAGTTAAGATTGCTGTTAAGACCCCAGAAAGAGATAAACCAAGACTACATTAATGACCTCAAATTAGCGGTCCAAGCCCTGGGATTGTTTGGTGGACTTGGGGCCCGTTCCCGTCGGGGGTTGGGGTCACTGGGGTTGATGTCACTTAAGGAAAACGGCCAGGTCATCTGGTCTCCCCCGCGTACAATTGATGAACTTAAGCATAAGTATGAAGAGTTTTTTCGAAAATTGAACCTGCCGGACAATCCTGAACTACCTGAGTATACTGCCTTCAGTCGACATAGTCGGGTGGTGATAGTAGCGGCTGACCGGAATCCCGAACGTTTGCTTAATACAGTCGGTCAGGCTATGAATCATTACCGCAGCTATCGCAAGGATAAAAATTATCCCCGGGATCATGATGTTGCACGGGAAATAGCTAATCATAAACAGCCACAGGAGCACCCTGTCCGTCTAGCTTTTGGTCTACCACATAATTACTTTTTTTCCTCTGATAAGTCGATAGTAAATGTGAGCGGGCAAAAAGGCGAGGAAGAGTACCGGCGGGCTAGTCCTCTTTTTATCCATATTCATCCGCTGGAACAGGAGCCTGCGGCGGTTCTTACTTTTCTTCCGGCTAACTTTCTGCCTAGTGGGGTGGAGATTTTAATGACTGCACATGGGAACCGAGTTAAAGTTCCTTCGGGAATAAAGACGGTTGGGGATTTTCACCCCATCACTGATTTCATGGACAGCTTTTCACAGCGGATGGAGGTGAAAATCGGTGGCTAAGACGACCTTGCACTTTTCACTAGGTCCGGTACAGGGTTTCGTAGCACAGGCGCGGCGTACGCGGGATTTCTGGGCAGGTTCCTTTTTACTTTCGTATTTGGCTGGACAAGCTATCGACCATATCATTCGGAATGGGGGAGAAATAGTCTTTCCTGCGGTTAAGGACACAGAGGGAAGATTGGATCCTCTACTGCAGGCCATTCAGATCCAGCGGAATGGGAGCTCGGTAAAGGATGGCCCGATCATCGGCACCCTGCCTAACCGATTTCAGGCTAGGGTTTCGATTGAATTTGAACCCGACGCTTGTGTCGCAGCGGTGGAAAATGCTTGGCAGAGAATAGCCGAGCAGGTATATGAAAGGTATGTATTGCCCGTTGAAGATGCTGGTTGCAATACCAGATCCATATGGAACCGACAGATACAAGGTTTTTGGAACATAGTTTGGGCGTTGGGTGAGGAAGAGGATCTACTCGAACGGCGCAAAAACTGGAGAAGTCATGTACCGCCGGAGGAGCCCGGCGACAAATGTACTGTTATGGGCAACATGCAGGAGATATCTGGCTTCATTCGAATTAAGCAGAAAAAGCAGCAAAATAAATTCTGGGAGCAGGTTAGGAATCGGGCCAGGGTATCATCTCTGGACCTGCGGGACAACGAACGCCTTTGTGCAGTTGCCATGGTCAAACGGTTTTTCCCCCAGGTAGCACAAAAAACCATCGGTTGGCCGGTGGCAGTGTCTTTCCCTTCCACCGTATATATGTCAGCAGTACCCTGGATGGCCAATACACTGGAGAAAAACCAAGAGTTTACTCGAGATTTCGCTGTCCGGGCCACCAAGATACCCCATGTACAGAGCGAATACAGAACTAATATCGACTGTTTAGAAAAATTGGCCGGTATAGACTCTGATTTAAAAGAATTTATTACTTTGGCTGGGAACTGTTTTTTTGTTAATATGCTGGAAAATGACAGTCTCTGGGGGCAAGGTACTGAAATAGCCCGCAATGAGCTGATAAAAATGCTTAGAGGACAGGAAGTATCTCCATTTTACGCCTTTCTGTTAATGGACGGAGATAGAATGGGAACGCTTCTGCAGGACTATTCTGATGATAAAAGGAATATTAGTCTGGCACTTAACGCCTTCAGTCACCAGGTAGAAGAGGTAGTAAAAAGCCATAATGGGATCACCATTTACGCCGGTGGGGATGACGTGCTTGCCCTTCTTCCCTTAGATGATGCCTTGAGAGCAGGGGCTGCATTAAGGGAAAAGTACCGGGAAGCGTTTCGTGCGATAGCACCCGGAGTTTTAGAAAACCGGGCAACCATTTCGGCGGCTATTGTTTATGCTCATAACCATGCCCCGCTGAAACTGATTTTCCAATATGCGCAAGAATTACTATCTCAAAAAGCCAAAGAGGAAACCGGTCGAGATGCAGTAGCCATTTCAGCCTGGAAGACCGGTGGACCAGTACTGAATTGGGCAGTGCCCTGGCAGGTAATTATTCAGGAGGATGGCACGAACTTATTCGAAAAGTTAGTGCAGGATTTTAGCGGCAGCGATAGAGAGGAGAAAAAGTTCTCAAGCAGTTTCTTTTATAACCTGCGTAAACGTTTCAGCCTCATGGCGCAGGATGAATGGCTGTCCGGAGACAAGGCTCTGGAGCGTTTACTGGGGGCGGAATACATGCGGAGTCGGGACAAGATTTCCAAGGATGCTGCGTTGGTGCACATGCGGGATTTACTAAAGATTCTCCATGTGTATCGGCGGCGGGAAGACGGTCAGATAGATACCATAAAGAAGTTCAATGTCGATGGAGCTTTATTGGTTAAGTTTCTGGCTACCAAGGGGGTGAACGTATGACGGCATTTTTATGGAATTTTCAACCGTTTGACACTCTGTTTATTCGGGATGGAACTCCTTTTAACGCAGGTGAAGGAGGTATGTGGGGAATAAAAAGCCTTTTTCCTCCTCCCATTACTACCTGCCAAGGAGCAATACGGACAGCCCTAGCATATGGCCGGGGATGGACCCCAGGACATAATGAGCTATGGCCGGAAGAGCTAGGGGGGCCGAACGATCTGGGAGTACTGGAACTACGGGGGCCTTTTATGCGTAGGGAAGGCGATTTATTATATGAAGCTCCCTTGCTGGTTTTGGGAAACCGAAGTGGGCAAGATATTACTTTTCATCGTCTTTACCCTCTGGTGAAGAAGAGAATCACATGTGATCTGAATCCGAAACAAGGTATAGTTTTACCTGGCTTGAAAGAAAAAGCTCCAGGTGCCCAACCTTTAACCGGTTTCTGGTTCACCAAAAAAGGAATCGAAGATGTATTGGCCGGGGGAATTCCCTCTTCGCAGGATGTTTTCCAATCAAATGAATTATGGGATAAGGAAGGTAGGGTAGGGATCGCGCTTAATCGTAAAAAGCGTACTGCTCAGGATAGCCAGCTTTATTCTACTTTCCATGTGCGCATGCAGCGTGGGGTTTCTTTTTGCGTACGGGTAGAAGGGGTTCCTGATGATTGGCATCGTCAGGCTCCGCCACATATTACATTTGGTGGTGAAGGTCGGGTGGCCAGTATTAAGCCGGAACCGGATGGTGGGGAATACCTACCCCGGATGCCGGAACTCGAAACAGATGGGGGCAAGGTGCGTTTTACCGTTATTCTGATTACACCGGCGTTTTTTGCTGAACAAACCCAAGAAGTCATTCGACAGGGACCTATTGCCTGGATTCCAGGGAAATGCATTTCTGCCTGCATGGGTAAGGCGGTCCAGCTTGGAGGTTGGGATATGGCCAGAGGAAAACCCCGTTCGCTGCAGGCTTTTCTTCCAGCCGGCACTACCTGGTTTTTTGAGGCAGAGGAGAAATATGGGGAGCAAATAAAAGCACTGCATGGTGCATGTCTGGGAGAGAACACTGAAATGGGATACGGACAGGTTATTATCGGAAGATTGGAGGGTGTTAAATGAAGAGTGCAATTTTGGGTTTGATTGCTGAGACCAGCTTGCATCCCGGGGCTGAGGGGACCGGAGGGGTTGTAGATCTGCCGGTAGCTCGGGAAGGAGGTAAAGGATATCCTGTTATTCCGGGTTCCAGCATGAAAGGGGCCCTGCGGGATAAGGCAGAACAGGCATTAGGGGAGAAAAACTCCATAGTTGAAGAAGTTTTTGGCAAACCCGACCAAGCTGGAGGATTAGCGATTACAGATGCACGATTGCTTTTGCTTCCCATGCGTTCGCTTGCCGGTCATTATCGTTGGGTTACCTGTCCTTATCTGTTAGAGCGTTTTCAACGAGATGCTGATTTTATAAATAAAGCGACGGATTTTGGTTTTCCGATCAAACTAAAAAATGGAGAAGCGATAACCCGGGGAGAAGGGATTTTTTTCCTGGAAGAATTCTCTTTTAAAATTGTCCCTGACGAAGGTGTTATTGACAACGTAGTTAATGCGATAAAACCTTTGATTTACCATACCTCTTTAAGTGACCGTTTGTCTGCTCAGTTGGCGTTAATCAGCGATCGTGATTTTGGATATTTCAGCCAGTATGGATTGCCGGTCAATGCCCGTAATGTTCTGGATAAAAAAACTAAAACCAGCAGAAACCTGTGGTATGAAGAGATTATTCCATCAGATGCCCTTTTTTATACTTTGGTGATTGCCCGCAATGGTCAGGAAGGCGATATTGAACACGTGAAGCAGCTATTTGAGGAATCTCCTTATCTTCAGGTAGGGGGCAACGAAACTATCGGACAGGGCTGGTGTGCCGTGTCTTATTTAGAAGGAGGGGAATCCTCATGAAAACGCTTGACCAAAAGCGGGCGAATAATGCCTGGGAGGTGGTGAAAGAACTGGAGATAAAAGCAGAATCAACTCCCGGCCAGAAGGACTGGAATGACCTTTATACCTCCTATGTTAGTGGCTTACCCGCTGCCATTATTTCTTGTGGTATAGGACAGGCTGCGGCCAGCTTACTATCTGCGGCCAAAGGGGCAAGGGATAAACCACACTACAGACTTTACAAAGATCTGGAGAATTGGCTCTGCCGGGATGACGGGACCGCGCCTTATCGTAGGGCTAATTCTTTAATGGAAGCAATAATAAAAAACGATCGGGAACAATATATGTGGGCCCAGGCTGAGGCCCTGGCCTGGCTGGAATGGCTTAAGAAGTTTACTGTGGCTTATCTGAAGAAACCTGACCCGGCAAAGGGGGGAGAAGGTTAATGAACACACGATTAATTCCTTTGTATAAGGAAGCGCATCTTGACCTTGAGAGGTGTCCGTCTGATGCTAATGCTGGCCTGTGGTATGATAAGTTTTGCAATCAATGGGCTAGTAACTGGTCCCTGGGGGACAACGGCAAAATGAAATGGCTGCAGAGCATGCAGAATGGACGGGTGGGAGATAAGGACCTGCTTGAGGAGGTACTCAAACGTTATATTAAGCTGGTTAAATCTCTTGGAGGAGAAGTGCGATTTTTCCGAAACATCACACCCTTTGTAACCGGATTGGGGCGTACTCATCCTATTGAGAATGGTTTTATCTGGCACCACAACCTAGGTACACCTTATCTACCTGGTTCATCGGTCAAGGGAATAGTACGGAGCTGGGCAGAAAGTTGGTGGGACGGTGAAGAAAACGATGACAAAAAAGATTTAGTCCGTCAGGTTTTTGGCCCCGAAAATGAAGACCAGAAAACGGTGGGCAGTCTAATTTTTTTCGATGCTCTTCCGGTAGAACCGATCAGGTTAGCAACGGATGTAATGACACCACACTATGCTCCTTATTACCAGAATGAGCAAAATGTACCAGGGGATTGGTATAATCCAATACTGATACCTTTTTTAACTGTAGCACCAGGACAGCTTTTCATATTTGCTGTTGCTCCGCGCAATAAGGATCAAATCAGAGACCTGGAAATAACCTTAAACTGGTTAACCGAAGCGCTTGGTCTCATAGGCGGGGGTTCCAAAACAGCGGTTGGATATGGATGCTTTAAGCTAGTTCCCGATGCAAAAGCTAAATATGTTCCTGAGGAACACTCGGCTGCTGATCCGAAGAACGATATGGAAAAGGCCCCTAATTCCCAGGAGCCAGAGCGCAAATTAACTCCCATCCAGCAGGAGATGGAGGAAGATGGGTACAGCACTGATGCCAACGCGTTTATGGAAGCCCTTACAGTAAAGTGGCTGGACCGAATGGAAGCAGACAAAGGAGAAGCGTCGGAGTCTAAGGAAATTGCCGAGCTTTTGGCCAGTTGGTACAAGAAGAACCGAGCTAATCAGTGGAAAAAGCCTACCGGGAAGAATATAGACAAGGTGCAACGTATTAATAGTATTTTAGAGAACTATAGTTTAGATAAGTATAAGTAATAAGGGGTGAGAAAATGACTCGGGCACGGGTGCTTATAATTTCCGTAGGCGGTTCTCCAGCACCGATTATTAACGCCTGCCGGGAGTATCGGCCAGATTTTACTTATTTTTTCTGTTCAGGCCCCACCAAAGGGCCATCAAGTTCGATTATGGTAGACGGACCAGGAAATCCATGTGGAGACAATCGTTATGTGGACTGTCATAATTGTAAAACTAAAATCCCCCTGGGCGATCCCATAGGCCCGGCGATAGTTCGCCAATTGGGGTGGGATTCGGCCTGTTACGAAAAAATCGAGGTCAATGATCCTGATGACTTGAGTGAATGTTTCGAGGTTCTATCCGAACTGAAAAAACGGATACATAATCAATTTGGTTCTGGGGCTGAAGTAGCTGTCAATTATACCGGGGGCACGAAAACCATGTCTGTTGCCTTGGCTTTCATGGGGATTCTGCAGGGGCAATGGGAAATAACTATAAATAAGGGTTCCCGCGGAGATCTTATTAAAGTCAGGGGTGGAGATATCCCAGTTATTGCTAATACAATAAGTATATCGCTTGCATTATATGAAACACAGGTCACCGAATTTCTACGGAGATACGACTATTCCTCAGCCGATGAAATACTGTCTCAGATTACGTTGCGGCAACATTTATCTAGTGATAAACAAGAAAAGATACTTCGTTTACGTAGACTGTGTCAAGCTTTTCATGCCTGGGATATGTTTGATCATTCACGTAGCCTTGATTTTTTGAGAATTGTGGGAGGAAGGTTCGTTACCCCCTATATAGAAGCACTTACTGACTTGACCGGTGTAAACCGGCGGGCAACGGGTTACGAGGAGGTTGTAGACCTAGTATTCAATGCTGAAAGGTGCTCAGTTCAGGGTCGCTATGATGATGCGGTGGCTAGGCTTTATCGAGCTGTAGAAATGTTGGCCCAGAAACGTCTTGAGAATAAATGGGGTATTGATACCAGCCGAGTGGAATTAGATAAAATACCGGAAAATTTACGGAATAAGTATCGGGGATTTCAGCAGTCAGATGATACAAGTACAATACGTATTGCTCTAAGGCGCGCCTATGAACTGTTAGCAGAACTAAACGATCCTGTGGGACTGTGCTGGCAAAAAGATATGAAAAAACTCTTAACATCACTGGAAAAAAGAAATAATTCAATACTTGCTCACGGGATTATTCCTCTGGGCGAGGAAGATTACATGCAAGTTGAAAATGTCTTACAAAGTTTTATAAATGAGGTACTTAAATCAATAAATGTAAAAACCCGTTGTTTACAGCTTCCCAGTCTGGAAATTATGGAAATGTGACATATTCTTGTAGAACATATATTTTAAATGCGCGGATCGAAGCTATGCCGATTTTCCCGGGGGATTCGCGCCAAGTGGTTTTTGGATCCATATGGTATCTAGCATACAGCAGGCACGGTGATAATCTTCCGTAATCCCTGAAAGGGATTGAAACTCCCTTCTTTAATCCGCATAAACGGTCACGAAAAACCCGCATGAATGGTCAAAAATGAGGATTTT
>JAAYQE010000234.1 GCA_012519455.1 Syntrophomonadaceae bacterium | reverse complement strand
GAGTTAGTTCAGCGGTAAAAACTCTGACCCGGTCTTTATGGCGGGCTAGCATGGTGCCTATTTGGAATAGACCAACTTCCGGCGGTAGTTGATGGATAACCTCAGTAAGGTTTGGCCATATTGACGCTAACTGGCTAGAGTCTAGTAACCGGCTTAATGAACTATCCAACAGGTCATCATTTATTTCGGTACCCTCTTTGATATCGGTAGCGTTAAAGAAAAAACAGGGCAGCGGTACGTCCTTTTCAAACTCACCATAATCCATTTCCAGCCAAATATCCGGGATATCTGTTGACCAATAGTTCACAAAGTCAATCACCTTCATCCAGGTTTCGTCAGCCGACAAGCCAGAAAAACTAAAATTCCTAAATCCCTTCATTAAACAGTCCTTCTCTTCTGTCAGAATCCGAAATGAAAAATCGGCCTCGGCAACTTCCGAATTAAGGTTGGTTTCCAAAATATATTCACTGGCTGCAAAATCACTGAACAGAACGGCCATTTTATCTATTTTTCGTTTGGTTTCCGGAGAAATAATTTCCAACGGTAAACTTGGACCAATACCCTCCAGATACCGTTTTACGTTGCCTTCCATGTTAATCTTCCTCATTCGACGTTGTCATTCTTTCCCAATAATCGACAGAAACTAAGGGCTGCTTAATCAAGGGATACCTGCCTTAGCCCTAGACAGATACCAATGCACGCATCGGTATCTGTTCCGGCTTTCACGTTCAGCTAAGATGGACGCTGTCTATGACTATTACAGTTTCGTTGAATGCTACCATCTTCCTCTGGTAACATTGTGCGAAAAAGTACCGGCACTAGCCGTACCACCAATAACAGCGGCCGTTGTGGCAATCATCCCGGTTGTGAGCACAAATCCACCGGCTACATCTTCCAGGTCTGCATCGGTAAGCTCGCCGTCCCCTTTTTCTAAAACCTTAACCAGTGCAGTTCTCACTGCATCTATTTCTTCCAAACTAAAATCCAGGCCTTCTACTTTTAAAAAGCTTTGCACTGCTTCCGGGGTTTCCTGGCTAAACAACTTCGCTCCGAAGCTTTGGTCAGCCTCCAGCTTTGCCTGCAATTGAACTAATTTTTGTTCCATGATTAAATCCACCCTTTCTCTTTTAACTTATTGTTATTTTACGGGTAGCCAAAAATTTTTTTCTCGGCGTCCTCAGCAGCTAACTCAATTAAGTTGGTTTTTGACAAGCGCACAAGTATTTCATACTTTCCTTGAGCTGAGTAAACTTGATTAAAATACCTCTCGCCAATTATTTCAAGATTATCCGCTGCCTGCTTCAGATAGGTTTTTATAAGTTCAAAAGCTTGCTCAGATATCTCTACATTTTTCAGGTATTTCGTCAACCTTCCTCCCGGCCGAAAAGCAGGATAATCTTCCAGACCCATAAAAGTTAAAAACCAATCGGCTCGATATTTATCAGCGGCGGCAACTATACCCATGTAGTCGGCGATAAACTCGTCCAGGAGGTGGTTTCTGGCTGAGCCCAGGAAACGTAGGGTAAAATAATGGGTTGCTTCGTGTTCTCTCCGAATCACCTTTGACAGCCTACGCCATTCATCCTCGGCCAGCCCTAACCTCTCGGCCGGCACCCCACTGTATTCATTGTCACTCAGGATCAGAAATACATCCTGGTAGAGTTCCTTGTGGGCTTTCATTTGATTAAAATCAAAATTTTCAGCCTGCCTCTGCTTATATTTAGCCACTCGGTCCCAGTTGTTATATCCTCTAATCATACAGGCTCCCATTGAGGCCGGAATCGGAACGGGTTCGTTTCGGTAGGAAAGAACCCGCACTAAGGTCTCAAAATCATTTCTATGGCTTGTTTCTATCACCGGAATTCTACCAGCCCAAGTCTGATGAAGGTAAACCTT
>JAAYQE010000033.1 GCA_012519455.1 Syntrophomonadaceae bacterium | reverse complement strand
GACACTTAAAGGCATGGCCCCCGCATTAGTTAAATAGGGATCTTCATATCCTTCATCTGGAGCCGGTCCAAAATTAATACAACCATTCTCGGATTGGAAAGTAAGATTTATCCCTTCAGGAATATAGTTTGATAGCACGGTAGGCATTCCGATCCCTAGGTTAACCAGCATGCCGTCTTCAAATAGTTTTGCACCGCGCCGGCCAATCTTTTCTCTAAGATCCATTACCTACCCCTCCTTACGATATAATCTACCAGTACACCCGGTGTGTGCACATCATCTGGATCCATGAAATCTATCAACTCATCAATTTCTGCTACTACGGTTTCTCCCGCAAAAGCCATAACTGGGTTAAAGTTCATACCTGTGGCGTGATACCGCAGGTTACCATACTTATCCCCTCTAGCGGCCTTTAAATAGGTAACTTTAGCTTTTAGCGGCGTTTCAAATAACATCTCCCGACCATCAACTACCCGTAATTCCTTTCCTTCTTGCACCGGGGTTCCTACACCGGTCGGTGTGTAAAATCCCCCCAAACCAACCCCACCGCAGCGAATTCTCTCCGCTAACGTACCTTGTGGATTTAATTCCACCTCTAGTTCTCCGGCGGTCATCTGCCGACCGGTTTCTTTATTAGTTCCGATATGGGATACGATAATCTTCTTGAATTGTTTGTTCATGATCATTTTACCGGTCATTTTATCCGGAAAAGCTGTATCATTACAGATTAGGGTGAGATCTTTGACCCCCCGTTTAACCATAGCGTCAATTACGGTACCTGGAGAGCCTATCCCCAGAAACCCTCCTACCATAATCGTATCCCCATCGTTAATTAAGGCCGCAGCTTCATCTGCTGTGATAACTCTAGGCATGGTTACACCTCCTGTTAATGGTTAATATCCTTTCCGGCTTCCGTCCTGTGCTTTAATGATCGGAAGCCGGAATGATGCTTTGATGTTTTTAACCAGTCATTTTTATTAAACCCACTTGGTACCTGCCAATAATTCACGCGAAATGATAATCCTACGAACTTCGGAAGTACCAGCGCCGATATCCCACAGTTTAGTATCCCGGAAATGGCGTTGAATCGGATATTCTAAACAGTATCCATAACCACCATGAATTTGAATGCCATCCAGGGTGGCTTTAACACTAGTTTCACCAGCATATAACAAGGACGCGGCGGCTTTAATATCCAAAGTAGTTCCTTTGCCCCCGCGCTTGTCGGTGAGGGAGTCAACATAGGACGCGGCCGAGTACATCAGCAGCCTTGCCGTTTCGTAACCTACATACATATTAGCTAATTTTTCTTGAATCATTTGTTGTGCAGCAATTGGTTTACCAAATTGGACGCGTTCTTGGGCGTATTTAAGGCTCAATTCCAAGGCAGCCCGGATCGAACCAATCGCACAACCGGACAGAGTAATACGCTCCGTGGTTAGACCACCAGTTAAGATGGCCACTCCTTTATTGAGTTCGCCAACAAGATTTTCCTTTGGAATCCGCACATCATCAAAGCTTAACAAACCGGTAGGCGAAGTCCGCATTCCAAACTTACGGATTTTTTGACAATCATACCCCGGCGGGCTAGGATCAATTTCCATAATAAAAGCACTTATTCCTTTAGGTCCTAGTTCAGGGGCCGTCTTAGCGTAAAACAAAAGCGTTTGTCCCGGAGGTGCGTTAGTAATAAAGGTCTTACTTCCGTTGATAATCCAATGATCACCGTCCAATTTAGCAGTGGTTCGCATGGACATGGCGTCGGAACCAGCGCCGGGCTCAGTAATTCCTAAGCAACCAATTTGCGTGCCATTAGCTAGCCCCGGGAGATATTTCGCCCTGAGGGCATCATTAGCATTCCGTTTGATATTGTCAGCGCAAAGAATCAAGTGGGCGCCCCAAGTCATGGATAGAGCGTTGGAGATCCGGGCCAGGTTTTCGGTACAGATGCAAGCCTCGGTGTAGCCCAGTCCCGCGCCTTCATATTGCTCGGGAATGGTGATCCCCACCATACCAAGTTCTCCTAATTGTTTAAAGAAATCGGGAGGAAATTCATCCTTTTCATCCAATTCTTCCATCTGCGGCTCTAACCAGGTAGATGCCCATCTGTATATGGTATCCGCTACCATTTGTTGTTCATCTGAAAAGGTAAAAGAAATAGCCATTAAGCATACCGCCTCCAATTTTTATTTATAATTAGTCATTTGAATCAAGTATAATTAAATACTTCAAATTTAAACTTTCTCTAATACACCTCCTTTGATTTCAAAACCTTTAATCAGTGTCTTGAAATTTTAATTAAAATACGTAAGCTAGCAATTAAACAGCAAACACAATCTTAGTATCCACCAGGAATCGCCCGAACATTCATTAAAGACGAAGTAATTATTTATGATACATTTAAAAAAGGCCTGTATGAAATAATTCATACAGGCCTTTGAATATTGGCTATAAATTTGTCTTGAAGCAGTTAATCCTTAAAGGTGTTATCTACTTCTACTTCCAATTTTCCTCGGGTACCCCAGCTATCGGATAACGTGGCTGCGGATATTTCGCTTTCCACTCATTAACATCGTAGTTCTTATGTGTTTTGATTTCTCCATATTTCGGTAGATCACCAAAATGCAGTGCCGAAGAACGCAGTGGACGCTGACACACTTTTTCTAACATATGCCCCATCTTAAAGGCTAGTTCCATATCAATCCCGTGTTCTACGCCCATACCATTCAACATGACCAGCAGGTCTTCCATGGTTACCAGACCGACAGCGTCCGGATTAGAATAATAATACTCACCCGTACCCCTCATGGGGCTGCGATCTAAGAAGTTAGCCGGTTGTCCACCAATACCGCCAAAAGTAGCTTCAATCCGGGTAATTCCCGCTTGCAGAGCTGCGTATACGTTGGCCAAACCATAGCCTCGAGTTACGTGGAAATGGGCTACGTGAAGATCTGGATTAGGGAATTTGTCCATAATCCGCGCATAATAATCGTATACGGCAACCGGATTACCCTGGCCATCGTGGTCCGCGTGTTCAATGTCCGAAGCACCCATGCGTAGGAAGATATCGGTTAATTCTACGGCCCAGTCCAGATCTGTCGCGGATTGGGTAACCGGGCAACCCCAGATGGTACTAACCGTACCGCAAACCTTAAAACCGGCATCGCGCAGTTCGCCAATCACGATCTCACT
>JAAYQE010000228.1 GCA_012519455.1 Syntrophomonadaceae bacterium | reverse complement strand
TAAAGCCATGCAAGAGATGCAGGCTTTAAATGCTAATCGAGAAATTGCTTCTGATGCTATGTGTACCTTTCTAGCTATCAACACCTCTTGTCTTACCTTAATTCCAGCCACGATAATTGGGGTTCGCGTTGCAGCTGGATCAGTCCATCCTACAGAAATAGTGGGTCCCACAATTTTAGCCACGGGATGTGCCATGTTGGTCGGAGTTACTGCCGATGTTATATTGCGCCGTTTAACTTATCTGCGCCAGCGTCGTTAACCTTGGATTATGGTCAGGGAGTGAGCGCAATTGCTGGAATGCTTAATGATAGTTTCCCGGTGGGCCATACCGGTTATGTTGTTTGTAATTCCGGCTTATGGCTTTATTAAGCGTCTACCGGTTTATCAAACTTTTGTAGAAGGGGCTGAGGAGGGATTTACCACCGCCATTCGGATTATTCCTTATCTAGTGGCGATGATGGTTTCTATCGGCGTTTTCAGAGCTTCCGGAGCGATGGAACTACTCGCTCAAATACTACAGCCTTTAATGGCCTATTTAAAATTACCGGCCGATTTATTGCCCCTGGCCTTTATGCGACCCCTTTCAGGAAGTGCTGCATTAGGGTTAGCCACGGAATTAATTCGTACCTATGGTCCCGACTCTTTTATCGGTCGGTTAGCCTCCACCATGCAAGGAACCACGGACACTACTTTTTTTGTTTTGACCATTTATTTCGGATCAGTAGGTATCCGTTATTATCGTCATGCGGTAATTGTCGGGTTGATGGCGGACTTTACCACCTTAATCGTTTCGATTATTATTTGTCAAAAGCTATTTAGTTAGGCGGCCAGCGGTAAAAAATAGAACCTAAAGATTCGGCTTTTAAGCCATTAAGATAGACTAAGTCGCAATATTTTGGAATAATAATCATAGTGAATCCTTACTAGAAAAAATAGAAGGGAGGCGCTTTTAACCGGATTTATGGAACGTTTGCAGAAGGTTTTAGCTAAAGCGGGTATTGCATCTCGGCGCCATAGTGAAAAAATTATTGCTGCTGGTCGGGTTAAAGTGAATGGTCAGGTAGTAACCAAACCGGGGACCGTTGTTAACTGCGAACAAGATATTATTGAGGTTGATAATCAAAGGTTATTGCGTAGTGAAGAAAAAGTGTATTTGTTATTAAATAAACCTACTGGTTATGTCACCACCCTGCGAGATCCTCAAGGCCGAAAAAAAATTATCGATCTGGTGCGAGAAGTGCCCCAGCGGGTGTATCCAGTAGGCCGATTGGATTATGATACGGAAGGTCTATTATTAATGACCAATGATGGCGATTTAGCGCATGCCCTTACGCATCCACGGTATGGGGTTGAAAAGACTTATCTAGTCAAGATATTTGGTCTACCTAAACCCCATAAATTGAAAAGTCTACGCCAAGGAATACGCTTAGAAGATGGTATGACAGCTCCCGCCCAAGTGAAGTTGGTAAGCCGCCTTAATGGTAATGCCTTGTTAGAAATAAAAATTCGTGAGGGCCGGAAGCGTCAGATCCGTAGGATGTGTGAGGCTATTGGCCACCCGGTGATGCGATTAACTAGGACCCATGTTGATTTTCTCGATCTTGAAGGAGTAAAACTGGGGACCTACCGTTTTCTTACTTCCGAAGAAATTGACCGATTGAAAAAGAAGACGGAAGGGATCAAGCCCGATAAAAAGAAAGTCAGGATGGGCGTTAAAAATGGGATAAGGCGTGAAGAAAGAACGGATCGTTCGGCTAATAAAATGCGAGGTAAGAAAATAAGTGAACGTAAAGGATACTAATCCCCCTCTCCGGAAGCGGTTACATAACCAGCTTTCGGTTTTTTTTCGTACCCTAGGGATTTTATTTTTATAATGATTGACATAATTCCTGAAGTTTGCAGGAAAATAGACAGAGGTTGGCGAAGAAATACCATTCAGGTCAAGTATGAGGATGTATTGACTTTACCTTCACCTTTATAGGAAAATAGCTAATAGAGCTACTATAAAAGTTTAGTAGGGGGGACTTAGTTTGGTTAAGGCCAAAATTGGGGATGAGTTTCAAGAAATGCCCCTGAGGCTATGTGTACGGTTTGATTATCGTGGTATAAGCAAGCCGAAGGGATTTTTTTTTGGCAGCAAAAATATAGATGAAGCAGCCGAGGAAACGAGAGAACATAAAGCTGCACTGCTGCGTAATGTACCAGTTCAAGGGATTCATATAGAAGATATTGATCTTAGTAATGAAGTGTATACGGTTTTTGATGAAAATATAGGCGGACCAGTAGCCTATGCCCCGATTTACGTAACGATTCGAGCTGAATTTATTGAAGATGTGGTTCGATTCATAATGTGCGAAGAATTTCGTAAAGTCGAATTAATTGAACCAGAACAAATTTTACTTAGTAAGTATGATATTGAACGCTTACTCTTTAAGATGAATGAAGAACTCCGTTCACTCCAGGTATACCTAGAACGAAGAGCTAATCAGCGTTAATTGTAGAGGGAGGGGATACGGTTGCTGGACCAGGTAGTATCTCGCGTTAAAGATTTACCGGCACTTCCGGCAATAGTGACGCGGGTGATTCAGCTTACAGAAGACCCCAACTCAACCGCTAAAGATTTGAGTGATGTTCTGGGTCAGGATCAAAGTCTAGCGGCCAAGGTATTGAGGCTGGCGAACTCTGCTTATTACGGGTTCCCCCGCCGGATTAATTCGATTACCGATGCCGTGGTCTTATTAGGGTTTGGTACGATACGTAGTTTAATCATGGCCGCTTCAGTATACGACGTTTTAAAAAGACCAGTCGAAGGATACGCCTTAGCACCGGGTGAACTTTGGCGCCATTCACAAGCTTGTGCTATGGGGGCGCGTTTAATTGCGCAACGCGCTAAATATCGTTCTTTAGAACAGGCTTATGTGGCCGGTTTACTACACGATATTGGAAAAATCGTGTTGAATGAGTATATGGCGGAAGCATACCAAAAAGTAATCGAAAAAGTAATGGAGAAGCAAGTTCCTTTTATGGAAGTAGAGGCAGAGATTTTAGGTTTTGATCATTCTGTAGTCGGGGCTAAGGTAGCGGAAAAATGGAATCTTCCTATAGAATTAGTAGAGGCCATTGGTTGCCATCACCGTCCTATGCAGTCCACTTCTAATCCCGAAGTGACCAGTATTGTGCACGTAGCCGATAGTCTTTGCATGATGATGGGTATTGGGCTAGGGTTAGATGGTTTGTATTATCCCCTAGATGAGAAAGCGATTGAATTGCTAAAGTTGAAGCCAGAGGATTTAGAGACGATTATCTCCCGTTTAGCGGATAGTCTAATCGATACCAATTCCGTTTTAGGGTAACGAACTGCATCGGAACCACCAACCATGGGGACGGTTCGAGACCACTGAAAAACCCCTTACAGTTTTAGCTCATTATCCCATCCCTGCTAATCCATGGTATAATATAAGCAATAAAAGGCTAGAAATGGGGTTTTTAGATGCTTCGTATCGAAAACAAGCAATTATCTCT
>JAAYQE010000250.1 GCA_012519455.1 Syntrophomonadaceae bacterium | reverse complement strand
CGCCCATCCTTAAAACCGAACCCGCTCCGCGTACTTATTTGCCAGCGCGGTATGTGGCAGAAGGATTAGGGTTTCAAGTAGATTGGGATCCGGATACCCGAACCGTAATTTGTTGGCCCCAAGGCGAGTCACAGCCGGACGTAAGTGCAGCACAGGAACACGTAAAACAAATTCGGGATAAGGAAACAAAACAGATAGAGCCAAATGAGGAATACACGGTAAATAGAGGGTATAAGGTTCCCAAAGAGACGGATTTAAAAGTTGATTTTTACGATTTGTATAATATTGATGTAAGCACCAATATTTTACTTTTTAAACCAATAGAAAAACAGTATCAGGATTTAGTTTTAATTTTAACTAGTAAATTTAGTCCCGAACTAGTCGATCAGGTCATGGCTTACGTTAAACAAAAAACTAATTGGGATCAAGAGCTTAAACTTAAAGAATGGGTGGCCAACGGCTGTTTTATTGAAGTAGGTTCAAATGCGGGTAATAGTGGCATTCAAATTGACGTGCGGCGTATATAAGGGGGAAAGCAAATGAAACGAAAAGCAATTTTGGGCTTAGCTCTCCTTTTGTTTGTGTTTAGCTTTGTTCAAATAGCTCAGGCAGGGCCTTCAAACAACTTACAAGAAGCAATCACCTTGGCTAATCAGGAATTAGGTTGGGAGTATTTTACGCCTAAAAACGTGGCAGAAAAACCAATAAACCTAGTGGAGATTAAAGGGCTTTCCGGGGTAATTATTAGCGGTCAGGGATACGCGGCCTTGGCCTGGGGTAATCCCTATGGAGACATTAAAAACGGTCAAAGACGAAATATAGGATATACCAAAAGCAACGAAGATTATACCAATCCAGGGTTCCCTCATGACGCCTGGGCAGGAGGGTATTTAGAAGATAGGAATTGGGTCAAATGGCCGTGGGCAAATAAGGGGATTAAAGCCAAATACAATGTTCTTGAAAATAATAAATTCGACAACGACGTTAAATACCTTCCCAACATCCAAAAGGGCCTAGCGATCTATTACGCCGACGTATCTAAAGGCGGGGATTCTTCATACTGGGACAACTGGCATGAATACGTTCACATACTTGTCCCTCCAACCCAATATACTTGGGGCATGGGCCGTATGTGGCATATTGATAAAGACAATAAGCCGTGGTATATCAGTATTCCCCTGACACCAGGAGCTTTGCTTGACGATGTAGTAAACCTAACCGTCAAAGATTTAAAGATCAACCCTAATCCGGTTAAAGAAGGCGACACAGCAACGGTTACCGCAACCGTGTTTAACGAAGGAGAAGAGCCACAAACCACCTTAGCTTGGTACTATTTCAACAGCGAGGTTGTTGGTGAAGAAAACATTACTATTCCAGGCAAAGGTTCTATTCCGGTAAGTTTTAATATTACCGCTCCCATCCCGGGGACTTATCCGGTGGAAATCCTTGTTAATCCTAATAAAGATTCGCCCTCGGATGAAATCAATATTTTAAATAACGATTGGCCTGGCGACAATTATGTTTATGACAATTTAATCGTAGCAGCGGAAGAATTAAACCTGGTTGCTCAAAGCATAACCACGAATGCAGAAGAAGAAGGTCGGAGGGCTGAATCAGGAGAAACCATTCACATAACGACTGTTTTCAAAAATGACAGTGCTTCAGGGTTAGAAAATGTACCGGTAGGCTTGTTTGTTAATAATGAATCAATTTCTTTTTCTAATGGAATTACCCATATCCCTTATATGGGTCCAGGTGAGGAGGTTACCTTGACAGCTTCTTATAAAGTTCCCTCAAAGGGGAGTGTTTATCTGGAAGCCCGTATTAACATTTACCCCCTAGAAGAAGCTTATCCAGAAGTTTATAAAGTAGATAACAAAGTGGGAATGACGGTAAATATTAAGTCTCCGCCAGCCGCTAATGTGGGGCACGGAACCGTTTCTATTAAAGCTGTTAGTCAAGATCGAAGTATAAACAGACCAGCAGGTACAGCTAAATGGACGGATTGGATTACCGTAACCGTTACCCCTAAATCACCGGATGAAATAGAGGATTTTCAAAATGAAGGACAAAAATTAATTCCTCCAAAAGGCAAGTTGTTAAATTGGTTCATAACCTCGGCCCAAGTAACCTATCCCAAAAAGAATCCTGGCTTCACCTTTGGAAACCCTTTGCCTCCTCAAGGGACAACAACGGTTAATATGAACAGCGGAGGATATTCGGCAAATATTGAATTCAAAGAAGATTGGGCTATGGATGGGGCCAAGATTTATAACATCCTAAAAAACCAGTTAATGGCCGAAAACCCTAAGCAATATGATATTGGGGTAAAATGGATGATACAATATACCTATTCTATGCCCGATCCTTATCGTGTGTATACCGAATATTACGCCGATAGTGCCAACTTAAAACTTTTGGTAAATGGAACCGGAGTAGATAGCCTGGCTAGCTAGGCAAATAAGGGAGGTTCAGTGCCGCCTGCTCAGATTAAGAGAAGGCGGCAGTCTATTGTTTTGAGGCGGTGTTGTTTATTAAAAAAAATTTAATCATAGTAGCAGTCATCGTTGTTTTTTTCACCTTTGCTGTTCCTGTTTCGGCAAATCCTTATTCTCTTTACGGGCAAGGTAATTGCGCGCTTTTTGCCTATGAAATGATGAGCAAATTTTGGCCCACTACCTTCACGGTGTACCGCCATTATAATGCCGGCGACTGGGTCAAGTTAATTGGGCAAAAAAAGAAAAGAGAGGGGGTGATATTTGAAATTTGCTCCACCGATCGTCCCATGGCGGGCGATTTTATTATTTGGCCCAGTTCTTTGACCAATCCATTGGGTCATATAGCGTTTATTACAAATGTTACTCAATCTTGTTATGTTGATCTTGAGCTGTCGCAGTTCAAATGTGACACCTTCTATGATGTGTTGGAAAGCTCAAATCACGCAGAAGATTATTTTTTTGCTAATACCCTCAATGGATGTCGCTATCGTGAGTATTGGTATAGCAACACCGAAACAGATGGCTGCATTTTTTTGACATACAAGAAGGTCTAAATAAATTTGAATTATATATTGAAAGGAAGTTTTATTTCATAATGAGTCAATTAGTTCAAGCATTTCGTACCCATGCCGAATTTTTAACCAAGACTTACGAGATGGAGTGTATCTACTTTACTACGGACCTGGATAAGTATGATTTTGTCCTGAGCAAAGGCTTTGACTTGGAAGGGGTCCAGGTTGGTGAACGGTTAGTGGAAGGTGGATTTTTAAAACAGTGTATAAAAGAAAAAAGAGAATTGATCGGAACTATTGAGCGAGCAGTATATGGCCAGCGTCTTAAATTCTTTGCCCGGCCCATTATTGACGATACAGGAGCGGTGAAAGGTTGCTATGGGGTTTATATTCATAAATTGCATCGCGTAGCCCAGGCTTTTCCGGATTTTGCCGCGCCCTTAGCGGAAGCTTTTCCGGAAGGCGCTTTTTTAATGGTCACAGATTTAGAAAAAGTAGCTTACCGACAGGGGTCAAAAAAGTTCGATATTCCGGTTATGCAGCAAGGAACTATGCTTAAAGAGGATGGCATTGCCATGGAAGCGATACGCGCGAATCAAGGGATTGTCAAAGAGCTAGATGCCAGTCTTTATGGGGTTAACACCCGAGGGGTTAGTATTCCTTTGTACGATCCGGACGATAAGCAGATAGTGGGAACTTTTGGTCTTTATTTACCTCGGGCCCTGCAAGAAACTTTGCAGGACTTGG
>JAAYQE010000227.1 GCA_012519455.1 Syntrophomonadaceae bacterium | reverse complement strand
TGGGTATAAGGACCGTTCCAGGGAATTAAGGTATCTAATGCGGTTTCAACATCTTTTTGCACGCGCGTGCAAAAAGATGTTGAAACCGCATTAGATACCTTAATTCCCTGGAACGGTCCTTATACCCATACCGAAGGAAATGCGGCGGCCCATATCAAGGCTAGTTTAGTGGGTGGCTCGCAGACGCTATTCATCGATCAAGGGCAATTAGCTCTGGGTACCTGGCAGGGGGTATTCCTGGCTGAATTTGATGGACCGCGACAGCGACAAGTCTGGGTGAAGATACGGAGCGATAGTTAATAGCGTCATTTATTCACGTTTTTAGGCCTATTGTTGACTACTTTGTAAATCCAGTGCTATAATTGTTATAATACAAAAAATTAAATATTTTTATCCTTCGGGGACCGGTGAAATTCCGTACCGGCGGTGAGCCTCAAGCAAGCCCGCGAACCTGCAGCTAAGTTGTGGGTTGATCTGGTGAAACTCCAGAGCCGACAGTGAAAGTCTGGATGGGAGAAGGATTAAGTTGGAGCCAAGGGTCTTCGGTGTCATATCGGGCTGACCATAATTTAGTCCGGTGTTTTTTCGAAATATCACAAACGGTGGGCCGATTATAGATCTTTGTATGCTCTTGTTTTAATATTCCCATTTTCCCCGATTAAGCTCGGGGTTTTATTTTTATAAAAAACCGGAAAGTTAGGAGGGTGCTATATTGTGTAGCCAGCAGGAGCAAGATCTTATTTATATGCGCCGGGCATTAGAACTGGCTGCACGGGGCATCGGTCGAACTTCACCTAATCCTTTGGTCGGAGCGGTAATCGTTAAAGACGGAAAAATTATCGGTGAAGGGTATCATCTCAAAGCGGGCACTCCCCACGCAGAGATCCATGCTCTAAACGCAGCCGGAGAAGCGGCCAGAGGGGGGACCTTGTACGTTACTTTAGAACCTTGTTCACATTATGGCCGGACCCCGCCTTGTTGTCAGGCTGTGATTAAAGCGGGTATCGCTCGGGTGGTAGTGGCGATGGTGGATCCCAATCCGGAGGTTTCCGGTCGAGGCTTAAAACAATTGGCTGAGGTCGGGATTCAGGTCATAAACGGGGTTTTAGAGGACGAGGCGCGCCAGTTGAATGAGGTTTTTACGAAATATATTACCACGCGACTTCCCTTTGTGGTGATGAAAAGCGCGGTAACCTGGGATGGTAAAACCGCTACCCGTACGGGACATTCCTTCTGGGTAACTGGTCCTCAGGCAAGGGAAGAAGTACACCGTATGCGCGACCGCTACGACGCCATAATGGTGGGTATTGGGACGGTATTAGCGGATAATCCACAATTAACCACGCGCCTACCACCCGGAGAAAAGGGAAATGATCCGGTGCGGATCGTGGTAGACAGTACCCTGCGTTTACCGTTAGAAGCCCGGGTAATTAACCCTTCTTCTAAGGCACCGCTCCTTGTCGTTACTACGCCACGGGCTTCAGAAGAACGACGGCGCGCTTTGCGGGAGCGAGGCGTGGAGATAATGGTAATTGATACCCACCTAGATTACGTAGATTTACCGGTTATGTTGCAGGAACTAGCCAAGAGGGAGATTACGGGAATCCTTCTGGAAGGGGGAGCCACGTTAAATGCTTCAGCTCTAGAGGCGGGCTTGGTGGATAAGGTGGTTACCTTTATTGCCCCGAAGATCGTAGGGGGGAAAGAAGCCCCAGGTATGATCGGAGGTCTGGGACAAGAACGTATGGATCAAGCTTGGAGATTGAAAAGAATTAGTATAAATCAATTAGGGGAAGACCTAATGCTTACCGGGTACGTCCAAAAGTAAGGATGTGATGTTCAACTGTTTACTGGATTAGTAGAAGAATTAGGACAGATACGTAGCCTAAGGCAAGGGGCACGTTCTGCGCGTCTGGCCATCGGCGCCGAGGTAGTTATGGAGGGAATTAAATTAGGCGATAGTATTGCCGTAAATGGGGTATGCCTTACGGTTACGGAATTTACTTCCAATACTTTTATCATTGACGTTATGGCTGAAACGCTAAAAAGGACTAACCTGGGACAATTGCGACCAAGCGATCGGGTCAATCTAGAACGTGCTTTACGTCTGGGAGATCGTCTGGGGGGTCACTTAGTTAGTGGACATATTGATGGGGTAGGTACTATTTTGCGAGAAGAAAAACAAGATATTGCCCGAATCTTGGAAATAAGTGGGCCTCCCTCGGTACTACGTTATACGCTAGAAAAAGGCTCCATTGCCATTGACGGTATTAGTTTAACCCTTGTTGGGGTAACTGATCACAGTTTTACGGTTTCACTTATCCCCCATACCGCTGGTTTAACTACCCTAGGTTATAAAAAAGTGGGGGATACCGTTAATCTAGAAGCCGATATAATTGGTAAATATGTAGAGAAGCTGTTAGGAAAAAGAGAGATGAAGGAGGGGCGTGATAGCCAGCAAGAGGTAGCCAAGGGGCTAACCCCGGGGATTACGGGTACCACTGTAGCCGGCGGGGGGTTGACCTTAGAGTTTCTGGTTAAAAACGGATTCGCTTGAACCCGGCTATAGAAAAGGATTGACCAGATCAATAAAACCGGATAAAAAGTGGGAACCATGGAATAGGAGGGGTTTAGTTGAAATTAAACACGATTGAAGAAGCGATTCAGGACATCCAGGCCGGAAAAATGGTGATCGTGGTGGATGACGAAGACCGGGAAAACGAGGGGGACCTGGTGATGGCCGCTGAAAAGGTATCGCCTGAGGCCATCAACTTTATGGTTACTCACGCTCGAGGGTTGGTTTGTATGCCGATTCTGGGACCGCGTTTAGACGAATTAGACATTCAGAATATGGTCAGTCAGAGTAGTGATTACTTGGGAACGGCTTTTACGGTTTCGATCGACGCTATGGATACTACCACGGGTATTTCTGCTTTTGAAAGGGCTTGGACCATAAAAAAAGTATTGGATCCACAAACCCAACCCAAAGACATCCGACGGCCGGGGCATATTTTTCCTTTGCGTTATAAAGAGGGGGGCGTTTTACGTCGTGCCGGGCATACGGAAGCGTGTGTGGATCTAGCTAAACTTGCCGGACTATACCCCGCCGGGGTGATTTGCGAAATAATGAATGAAGATGGCACCATGGCCCGGTTACCTCAATTACGGGTTTTTGCCCGCCAGCACGGATTGAAGATTATTACGATTGCCGACTTAATTCAGTATCGGCGACGTAATGAGAAATTAGTGCGCCGGGTTGAAACGGTGCGCATGCCTCTTCAATTCGGAAATTTTGTTGCCGTGGCCTATGAAAGTCTTCTGGACAAGCAGTGCCATATTGCCCTGGTGAAGGGGGATGTGGCTAAATTAGATTCCGTATTAGTTCGGGTACACTCCGAGTGTCTTACGGGAGATGTCTTCCATTCTCGTCGCTGTGACTGTGGCGATCAGTTAGCCCGGGCTTTATCCATGATTGAGCAAGAAGGAGCCGGGGTCCTACTTTATATGCGACAAGAAGGCCGAGGAATCGGTTTGCTGAATAAGATACGGGCCTATAAACTACAGGAAGAAGGTAAAGATACGGTAGAAGCTAATGAAGCCCTGGGTTTCCCACCAGATTTGCGGGATTATGGTATTGGTGCCCAGATTCTATTCGATCTAGGCGTACGTAAAATGCGGCTAATGACCAATAATCCACGTAAGGTTGCCGGCTTAGAAGGGCATAACTTGGAGATTGTAGAGCGGGTACCGATTGAGATTCGGCCGCAAAAAGAAAACCAGCGCTACCTACGTACGAAAAAAGAAAAAATGGGGCATATGCTAGCTTCCCTATAAATTTACTCACCGAGGCATAAATTTCATAGTTTCAGGAGGTTTGTAATTTTGGCTAAAATTTTTGAAGGAAAACTAATAGCGGAGGGGTTGAGATTTGGGCTGGTAGCCTCTCGTTTTAATGAGTTTATTACTAGCAAATTAGTAAGTGGTTGCCTGGATGCTTTACAACGGCATGGCGTTAATGAAGACGATATAGAGATAGTATGGGTGCCCGGGGCTTTTGAAATCCCTTTAGTAGCGCAAAAAATGGTACAGAAAGATTATGCGGCGGTTATCTGTTTAGGGGCAGTGATTCGTGGTGCTACCCCTCATTTTGAGTATGTAGCATCTGAGGTTACTAAAGGAATTGCCCAGGTTTCTTTACAGACCGGTAAGCCCGTAATTTACGGGGTAATTACGGCTGACACGATTGAACAAGCTATTGAACGCGCCGGAACAAAAGCCGGAAATAAAGGCTGGGATGCAGCCGTAACGGCTATTGAAGTAGCTAATCTGTTACAGGAAATATAATCTTATAGGAGCTAAATTATCAAGAGGCATTATCTCTGTCGCTTGCTCGGTAGTGATGGTGTCTTTTGTTTTTACGTTTCGCGAGCTTATTTTTTGCGCGTAGAGAGTAAATATGGTAATCTAATTTTCAGGTTGTGGTAATTAGGCGGAGAGACAGGAGGAGGAAGTTTGTCTTATCCAGATAGTGGGAAAGATGATCGAGATCATTTAATTAGGGCCATTGGTATGCAGGGACAAATACGGGTGGTTGCGGTTCGAACGACCGGCTTAGTGGAGGAAGCTCGCCTTCGGCATCATACAATGCCTACCGCTACGGCTGCTCTGGGCCGAGCCTTGACGGCGGGGCTGCTTTTGGCTGTGGATTTAAAGGGAGAGAACGTTTTAACTATTCGCGTATTTGGTGATGGTCCTTTAGGCGGAATTATCGTAACGGCTGATGCTTCGAGTGGAGTACGGGGTTATGTACAAGACCCTCGGGTGCATTTACCTTCACGCAATAATAAATTAGACGTAGGGGGCGCGGTAGGTCGGAATGGAATGCTTACCGTGAGCAAAGATTTAGGTTTAAAAGAACCTTATGTGGGAAGTGTGCCTTTAGTTTCTGGGGAGATTGCCGAGGATATAACTTATTACCTAGCTGCTTCAGAACAGAGACCGGCAGCTACGGCGCTTGGGGTACTGGTCGATACCGATGGTCGGGTATTGCAGGCTGGAGGGTATTTAATGGAAATAATGCCGGGCGCGGAAGCATCCACGATTAACCGGTTAGAACAACGTCTTGCCGGGATGAAAACCGTTACAGACATGTTATCGCAAGGCCTTTCCCCGGAAGATATTTTGCAGGAAGTTGCCGGGGAAGAAGCGAAGCTTAAAATCTTGGATTGTAGTACGGTGCATTTTAGATGTCATTGTACTCGGGAAAAGTTATTGGATTTGTTGGTTAGCCTGGGGGTTAGAGAACTGGAGAATTTACTACAGCAAGAGGGTCAGGCGGAAGTACGCTGTCATTTTTGTAATGAAAGCTATGTTTATTCCGGCCGGGAATTAGAAGCAATGGTGCAGCGGTTAAAGGAAAGCTAACACCTGGAAAATCAAAAGCTTTGGAATGGCATAATAACTCCAAAGCTTTCGTTTCCACTTGAAATAGATAACTGAATAACTGCATAATTTGATCTGAATGCTGTCTGCTTATACGGCCCGAGTCACCCTCCCGGACTTCAGACAGCGAGTACAGACTTTGATTCTCCGAGGAGATCCGTCAACGATCGCTTTAACCGTCTGAATATTGGGAGACCAGATGCGTTTCGTACGGATATGGGAGTGACTGACTTGAAAGCCGGTACTTGCCCCTTTACCACAGATTGCACACTTGGCCATAATTAACACCTCCTTCCGGACAATCACTTTATCATTATAACTTTCTGTGGGGGCTTTGGCAACTGTAGATGGTCAAGGAGATTTATAATTTTTAATTACTAAGCAGGTAAAGCTAATTTAAACGTGGAATTTATTTACTAATAGTTATCTATTGTCCAATAGCTTCCAGAAAGGGGGATGGGCATGAATAAAAAGCAACCTCGTCATTTTGCCAGTATTAGCAATGAGTATGGAATAATCAGCATATCAGAGGGATTAGTGGCTTCTATAGTTGGTCTCGCTGCTTCGGAATGCTACGGTGTTGTGGGTATGGTTTCACGTAAACCGGGCGGAGAACTGGGTGAGCTCTTAAAGAGGGATTTTTCCGGGCGGGGAGTAGCTGTAGGGTGGAAAGAGGAGAAACTGTATATTCAGGTCTTTATTGTAGTTAGTTATGGGACGCGAATTTCTGAAGTAGCGAACAACGTAATTAGACAGGTTCATTATGCCGTAGAAAAAACCACGGGCCTACCGGTGGCAAAGGTAAAGGTGTTTGTACAAGGAGTAAAGGCGGCGAACCATTAAAGCGGGTTGAAATGGGGGAGCAATTAGTGCAGGATATCAAGCTCAATGGTACTGTGTTTTACCGGATGTTACGACGTGGCTTGGAAGTGTTAGAAGAAAATCGCGCAGCGGTGGATGCGCTTAATGTATTTCCGGTACCGGATGGAGATACTGGCACCAATATGGTCTTAACCATGCGGTCCGCCGTTAAAGAAATGGAGAAATCAGGGTCTGATAGTCTTTCTGAATTGGTCGCAGCCGTTTCCTTAGGTTCTTTAATGGGGGCACGGGGTAATTCGGGAGTAATTTTATCCCAACTGTTACGAGGGATGGCCAAAAACCTGGGAGGGAAAGAAGAAGCAAGTGGGTTGGAGCTGGCTCAAGCTTTGCAATTAGGTGTTAAAACAGCTTATAAGGCCGTAATGAAACCGGTAGAAGGTACTATCCTTACGGTATCACGGGAAGCTGCGGAAGGAGCTTTGCGGGCGGCGAAAAAGAAGGCTACGCTTAAAGAAATTTTGGATGCAGCTTTGATTTGCGGCGAGGAGTCTTTGGTACATACTCCAGATCTGCTATCCGTATTAAAAAAGGCAGGGGTAGTCGATGCAGGCGGAAAAGGTTTTATTTTAATCTTAAGAGGAGCACGGGAGGCCCTAGGTTTTTTAGAAGAGGGATTGTTAGATTCAGAAACTGCCGAACCGGACCGATCAAAGTCATTGCCTCCGACCGATCGTCAATCGGTGGCTCTATCTTTACCAGATACGGCTAGCGGAATTATCCCTAAGACCGGAGAAATCCCCTATCTATACTGTACTGAAGTTATGGTGCGGGGATCAAACCTGCCTTTAAATACGCTTCGGAAAGAAATGGTGGATATGGGGGATGGGGATAGTCTCTTAGTCGTAGGAACTGAACAGGTAGCGAAAGTACATGTACATACCAATCATCCCGGAAGGGTTATGGAAATCTGCTTAAAATTTGGTACTTTACATCAGGTTAAGGTAGATAATATGCAAGAGCAGCACCGCGAAATGGTTGAACTTGGCTTGGTTACCGACCCTTCAGCTAAAGAGACAAATAACCCACAAAAAAACGAAGCTAACGATGTTAATGCGGTTACGGAGCCGCTTTTACCTGCGGTCCTGGTCGAACCGGTAGCTAAAAAAATCGGTCTCGTAGCGGTAGCGATGGGATCAGGCATTGCTAAAATATTGCGTAGTCTCGGTGTTGAACAAATAGTTGAAGGCGGTCAAACGATGAATCCTAGTATTGAGGAACTAGTTCAAGCCGTGAATCGGATTCCGGTTTCCCAGGTAATGATTTTGCCCAATAACAGCAATATCATTCTAGCGGCAGAACAAGCAGCCGCAATTATAGAAAAAGAAGTTCGAGTGGTACCCACGCGCAGTTTAGCTCAAGCGATCGGAGCCTTAGTAGCTTTTGATCCGGACCAGTCCCTAGAAGAAAATTTTCAGGCGATGTTAAATGGGAGCAAACAGGTAAAATCAGGGGAAGTGACCTTTGCGGTACGGGATAGCCAAATAGGTGAAATGGAGATTAAAGCTAATCAGGTAATCGGTCTGGCGGAAGGAGAAATTAAAGTAGTCGGGGACGAACCGGCAGCTGTAGTTAAAGATTTATTAGCTCAGATCGTTGATGAAGATGATGAACTAATATCGCTTTTTTATGGTGAAGAAGTGGAATCAGAGCAGGTTAAAAAATTAGAAGAGGAATTAAAGGAAAGGTTTCCCGATTGTGAAGTTGAGTGTCATCTAGGGGGACAGTCGCTTTATTATTATTTAATTTCCGTAGAATGACCTCAAAATCAATTTTTTAAAAATGAAGTATAATGCTTAATCTTTAAAACAAAATTTTCTCAAAAAGTGCAAGTTACTTTATAAAAGGGAATAGGCTTCAAATACTACAAATAGTTACTTGAATAGATAAAAGATTAAGTGAGATAATAAGAACAAGAAAGCAAGGTGGATCCCAAAGAGGCAAAGGAAACTGGCTTCGGATGGAGAAAAACCTTGTTTTTTCGTCCCTTAAATTAAGTCCGATGAGCTGGCAAGAAGGATGAGTTTCGGGATTCATATCACCCAGAAAGGAGGTGAATATAGATGCCTAGGCGTAATCAGTTAGCCAATCCCCAGGCTCGTACCGCTATGGAAAAGTTTAAATATGAAGTAGCTAACGAAATTGGCCTTTACAATCAGGTACAGAGTATTGGTTGGGGTAACATGACCTCCCGGGAATGTGGAGCCGTTGGAGGTTATATGACTAAAAAGATGGTGGAATTGGCTCAACAGCAGATGGCTAACGACCCTAACCTGACCCCGCAGTTAGCTAATTCGGCGGGTCA
>JAAYQE010000032.1 GCA_012519455.1 Syntrophomonadaceae bacterium | reverse complement strand
TGGAATGTGCTTATTTTAAGGATATGGGCAAAACCCTAATTTTGGCCGCTTCAGAGACGGTTTTGTATCGAATGGAATAGGGTAAAAATGGGGAACTGGAAACAGATAAGGAAGCTTCTACCGACGCGCCTACAATAAAGTTTTTTGTTGACCAGAAAAACTATCAAATAGATGAGGAAAATCTCCTTATGGATGCCCAGCCCTTTATTGCCGGGGATCACGTTTATGTGCCGCTCCGTTATCTAGCTTTAGCTTTAGGTGTATCGGAAGATCGAATCTTCTGGTATCCGATTTCCCAAACCGTTATTATGACTAAAAATGAAATTCGCCTCGACCTGTTCGTCGGTGACGATGTGATCTATGTCAATGATTTGCCCACTTGTATGTACACCAAATCGCTAATTGTTAAGGATCGCGTCTATTTACCCGCTCGTTACGTGGCTGAAGCTTTTGGCTACCAGGTAAATTGGGAGCCCGCGACCAGAAGCGTGACGATTAGGCCACAGTGAATAAAGAAAGAACTTAGGTAGCATAGGTAAAGCCGGCATCTAGGATCAAAAGAAACGGATGCCGGCCTGAAGCCACCTAAGTTCTTATTGTTTGTTTTGTGGTTACACATCTCCATTTCCCCCAGAAGGTTTCCCCGGGGATATCTTCGCCCTAACTACCCAGGAAAGCATAAACCCAAGGTTTTGCAAAGATCCGCTTCTGGGTTTCATGGGCATATTTCAAACTATTTACCTGCGCTTGGGCGGCAATCAGATCTGCTTCACCGGCTAAGACTTCGCCTTTGGTATTTATCCCTACTTCATAACCAACTTTCTTAATACGCAACGTTTCTTCGGTGAGCCGGGCCTGTTCCTGAGCGGCCTGGTATTGTTCCTCAAGTTGACGCAGTTGCAGGTATAAACCTTCTACCTGATTTCTTAAGGCTTCTTTCGTATTCTGATGTTCTAATTTGGCTTTATCTACATCTAAAGCTTTAGCCGTATACGGTTCGCCGGCCGAGCTGCCCGGATATAGATCGAGAATGGATTTGGCTATTTTCCCCTTTTGTTCCGCACTCCAAACCATAGGACTATCGGCAATCACTTTATTAATATGGTATTCTAAACTATCCATTTCCAGAATCGCGTATTGTGGGTCATCTTGTAAAACCCAGCGCGTATCCGGTTCATAACCCATTAAACGGTTAAGGCCTTGATACGCTTTAGCTTTGCCTTCCTGAGCTGCTTTATAGGCCGCTTTACTAGCTTCATAGCCGGCTTTAACCAGCTCTAGCTCCGATTGGCTTCTAACCCCGTATTGAAAGCCCATTTGCGTAGCATTCAACTTCCACAGCGCACTGCGATGGTTAGCTTCCGCACTCAATAAACTTTGTTGCGCCTTTAAAACCTCGGTATAGGCCTGAAAAACGCCTACCCGTACGGCATCAATCCTTGCATCCAACATTTTTTCCTGGGTTCTCCAGTTCAGATCCGCCCCCAACAAAGCGGCGTAAACGCTAGATACGGTTGCATCCTGGGGGCCCACCGGCGTAAAGGGGACACCGGCCATAAAACGAACTTGATCCCCAGCACTTTTTCGTACCTCGTAAGCTCGTTCAATGTCCATATCCGCCCCTTTTAAGGAAAGGCTGTAGGATACTGCTTGCTTTTCTGCCTCCTCTAAGCTCAGGTTGTTTATTACGGGTGCTTCTTCGCCCAAAGTGATCACCGGGGTAAAGCTGATTAACACGAAGCAAACTATTAACAGGAACGTAATTTTACGCATATTTAAGCACCTCTTTATCCTCTCGCAAAATCTTCGGAAGCATGCCAGAAAGGAAACAGACCCGGACACGAGCCCGGGTCTGACTGTAGTCCTCTAGGTATGGAGGATTAGAGTTCCATGCTTACGGTTCTGGTTGCATCGTCAAAAGCCACACTCGCACCAAAGGCTTGCGCGATGAAACGGAACGGTAACATTAGGCGATCGCTAGCAATTTCAGGAGCTACGTCCATAGCAATAGCTACACCGTTAACCACCATCTTAGTGTCGCCAACCTTGAGCTGAACCACTTTGTCACCCTTGATCAGGGTAGCGGTCTTATCGAAATCGTTCCAGATAATGTTGCTGTCGGTTACCCCTAAGGCAGAGGCAACATACCGTACCGGTAGATAGGTGCGGTCATTCTTAATGTAAGAAGCAACATCCATGGTTTGCTCAATACCGTTAGCCGTGTACTTGGACTCGCCAATCACAAAGGAGATCAGGGACTTCTTGTCCGTCGGAGCCGGGGTGATCACGCGAGCGATTTGCGGGGCTACCACGGTACCGGTTTCAAATTCACCGGCGTCTAACGTATTGCTAGCACCATTATCCCGGGCACCATTCAACCAACCGTCAGCGCCACGGTTGTTTTCAGCGATTGCAGCACCTTGGACTTTAACCTTTACGGCACCTTCGGGAACCGTACGGTCAACCGTTAACTTGATGCCAGAAACTTGCAGCTTACTCGGCTTGGTACTTTCTGATTTAATTGGAATTAATACTTGGGAATCACCAGAAGCTAAACGAACTTCAGCGGTCTTAATTTCCAGGTTGCCGTCGATTACTTCTACCTTCGGAGCAGCGGTGAACCGAGCTCCTTCGGTCAGGGTTAATACGAGGTTGCCATCAGCACCGCTATTCGGTTTCTTCATCATGGCTTCTTTAGTGGTTTCCGTAATGAAGAGGTCCGCAACTTCTTGATTTTGGGTACCAATCAGTACATCTTTAACTTCTGCACTGGCCGTTACCGGAGCAACCGCCTTAGCAATAACTACTTTAACTTCGTCAACCCCAGCACCGGTGATCGTTGCTTCAATATCCCCGGTCTTGTTGGCTTCAATACTTAATTCTAAGTTGAATTTTAATTTGCCCGTTACGCCAGGGCCGGTAGAAGCAGCAATCGGAACATCAAAGTCTGACTTAGTGCCATCACCGGCAGTTGTACGTGCGGTTACTAGTCCAGCCGGACTTACGGTATCCCACTTGATACCTGTAATCTTCACCCAACTCGGTAGTTCAATATTCAGGTCATCCCGGTCAGCGATTAAAGCGCCGGAAACATTTTCTTCAATGGTAATCATTTCGGTCTTTTGATCGAATTTACCAGCTTTTAATTCTTTAACTTCGTAAACTTTCGCACTAATGCCATAGTCTACATATTCAGCAACTATTACATCCGCATCGGCTACACTGGTAGCCCCAGAAGTACCACTGACACTTACTTCCACATCGCCTTTTTTCGCATCACGAGTCGCTTTGATACCCGGGGTTACATAAATAACGCCCCGTTGGGTAGCACCAGCTGCCGGAGTTACGGTAAACTCAAGCACTCGACCATCATAGGATACGGAAGAAGCAGCAAGACCACTAAATCCTGCGCCAAGGCTTATTTGCGTTTTACCCGGATCCCATTCAAAATTGGAAGGAACCTTCAAAGTAAACTTGTTCGCGGCCGCCGGCATTGCACCCAGGTTAACTTCCCGGATCTCAATTACGCCACCCACGCCAGCTTTACCAATTTTCTCTACGCTCTGGGCCAGAACGGTGGTCTTACCCGTGCCTACCGTGGCAAAAGTGTAAGTTCCGCCCGTTA
>JAAYQE010000235.1 GCA_012519455.1 Syntrophomonadaceae bacterium | reverse complement strand
TTAAGCATTCCCTTATATGTTCATAAGACCATTCTTAAGGAAAAAGAGGTAGTATTAAGTGTTAATGAAAGCTATGAGGAGTGGCTTAATACAGTAGAATTAAAGAATATAAGCTTTGAAAGATTGAATGCCTTGATGGAAACTGGAGGTGAGAAAGATGCCTAAAATGAAACTAGGAGATGTGGCTATAGAATTTAAAGATAAATGCAATGGAAATGGTGCTGGTCTACCAAGTGTAGGTTTAGAGCATTTAGTTCCTGGAGAAGTAAGACTTTCAAATTGGGAAGACAATGCTCAAAATACATTTACCAAGCTTTTCAAGAAAGGACATATATTATTTGGGCGTAGAAGAGCTTATCAAAAGAAAGCATCTGTGGCTGAATTTGAGGGGAAATGCTCAGGCGATATTACTGTTATTGAAGCTAAAGAGGGTGTAATTAATAAAGATTTGCTACCTTTCATAATTCAAAATGATGAGTTTTTTGATTTTGCAGTTAGCAAATCGGCGGGTTCACTTTCACCAAGAGTAAAGTGGTCCCATTTAAAAGAATATGAATTTGCACTTCCAGATAGAGAGGAACAAGATAAGTTAGCTGAACTTTTATGGGCTATAGAGGAAAATATTGAGGCATATAATAAATTAATTTCTTATACGGATGAATTAATTATAGCACAGTTTATTGAAATATTTGGTAATCCAGTGGAATTAATAGGTAATTATGAATTTAAAGATGTTCTAGAAGATCAAACGAGATTGGGAACTAAAATTAAAAAAGGTGATTATAAACTTCAAGGTAAATATCCAATTATTGATCAATCGCAAGAGTTTATTTCAGGATATATTGACAATGATGATGGTGTTTACGAAGATGCTCCTGCAATAATTTTTGGTGATCATACGAGATATTTAAAGTTAGTAAAGGAACCGTTTTACTTGGGAGCGGATGGAGTCAAACTACTTAAAGTTATTGATGACGAAATAGATACGGAATATATGTACTATTATTTAATGCTTTCTCATATCCCAGATACAGGTTATAACCGACATTTTAAATATGTGAAAGAGTTAAAGTTTTTAAAACCTTCAAAACAGAAACAAGAACAATTTGTAAATATTGTAAAGCAAGCTGAAGCCTCAAAGGAAATGGTTCAAAAGCTATTAAAAGATTTGAAGGATACAAAAAAAGCAATAATTAAAAAATATTTTGGCTAGAAAGCCACACGAAAGGAGCGGTTATATGTTTAATGAGGAAAACACAGTAGAGGAAATGATAATTAAGACACTTGTTAACAATGACTGGAAATATATCAAAGCTGAAGATTTACCCCGTCAATATTCTGATGTTATGGTTGAACCCTTTGTTAAGGAGGCTCTAATCAGGTTGAATCCAGAAATAGCAGAAGAACCCTCCAGAGCAGATGAGGTTATTTATAAGTTAAGGACACTTATTTTATCAGCTCAGTCTCACAATATAATTACACAAAATGAAACCTTTAAGAAGTTAGTTTTTGAAGAGAATTCCTTCCCCTTTGGTAAAGGAGGAAGGATGATTCCAATACGCTTCTTT
>JAAYQE010000226.1 GCA_012519455.1 Syntrophomonadaceae bacterium | reverse complement strand
TTGTTAAATAAAGGATTTTTTTAGTAAAGTAAGAAGGTGTTCCTATGCACAGCGATTTAAAATCGCGTAAGGCATACTTTTACATTATTGATATTTTTTGTTATAATTAGGAGTAAGGTTACGAACCATCTTAAACTTGAAAAGAAGGTCTTTAAGTTGAAAACAAGCCAAATTATTCCCCAAAAAATTACCCCTAAAAATCGCATCATGCTGGGTGGAGCTATTGGTAACTGTGTGCATGTGGCCGGGGCTTATTCCTACCTCCAGTTGGCCGAGAGTGTTGGTTACCAAACCATCTTTCTAGGCGCCGCAGTACCGGTGGAGCGGTGGATTGAGGCCATAGCCCATTACGATCCAGCTATTGTCTGCATCGGCTATCGTTTGACCCCGTCGGCCTTACCCAGCCTTTTAGACGCATTTTTTAACCAACTGAAACAGAAAGGCCTGCTGCAGGAAAGATTGTATTATTTTGGGGGAACCCCCGGTTGTATTGACGTGGCCAAAAGGTACCCCCAGATCACGGTTTTTTTCCAAGGGGAAGAAAAGCGTCCGTACTTAATGAACACCTTACTTTTAGATAAAGAGAGCGAAACTAAGTATGAGATGATTCACGATCGATTAGCCTTGGCTGGGAGCGGACTAAGCCCCTCAGACTTGCGGCAAATCATGGTGCAGGGAAAATATTTTCCCATGTTGAGGCATCACTTTGGCCTGCCTAGCTTAGAGGCCAGTATCGAAGGCGTCAAGCAGATAGCTGAATCCGGACAGGTGGATCTAATTTCGCTGGCCCCGGATCAAAATGCACAGGAATACTTTTTTGAACCGGACCAAATGAACCCGGCCTTAGACGGCAGCGGTGGTATTCCCCTGCGCTCGGCTGAGGACCTGTAAAGATTATGGCAGGCCGCGCAAACCGGCAATTATCCCCGTTTACGTATCTATTCAGGGACGAATAACCTAGTCGAATGGGCTGAACTTAGTCATCGCACCATCAATAATGCCTGGGGAACGATTCCCTTATTCTGGTACAGTGTTTTAGATGGACGTTCCCGGCGTACGGTGGAGGAAGCGCTTAGCGAAAACATGGCCGCTATAAGATGGTATGCAGAACGCGGGATCCCGGTGGAAATCAATGAAGCGCATCACTGGAGCCTCAGAGAAGCATCCGATGTCATTGCTGTAGCTGATTTTTATCTTGCTGCCTATAACGCAAAAAAACTAGGGGTAAAAACCTACATTGGCCAATTGATGTTTAACACGCCCCGCCTTACGTCGGCTAAGATGGATTTAGCCAAAATGCTGGCGAAAATTGAGTTAGTAGCGGAATTAGAGGATGAGAGTTTTGTTTGTCTGCGTCAGGTTAGGGCCGGGCTCACCCACTTTTCCATTGACCTGGATATTGCCAAAGGCCAACTAGCTGCTTCCACGCTCTTGTCCCTGGCCGTTAAACCGCAAATTATCCATGTGGTTAGCTACAGTGAAGCAGATCATGCTGCCGGCCCTGATGAAGTAATAGAAAGCTGTAAAATAGTACGCGGCGTGTTACGCAACGCCTGGCAGGGATTTCCAGATATGAGTCTTGATCCCGATGTACAGCGGCGTAAGCAGTATTTGCTTCAGGAGGTGAGGCAGTTAATTCAGGCCATGCAGGAACGATTCCGTTCAGTATCGGCAGATCCTTTATCGGATCCTAAATGTCTGGCCCAAATGGTAAAAACGGGTTTATTAGATGCTCCCCACTTGCTTAACAATCCGGCGGCCTTAGGGAAAATCCGTACTTTACCCCTCAATGGAGGGTACGATGCCGTAAATTTCCAGGGGAAAGCTATTCCCGAAGGACACCGTATAAGCTCGCTGGGTAAACCCACCATAACGCATAAAAACCACACCCCAGCCTAAGCTTACCGACCTCAAAACAAGCTCGCGGGGCAAATAAACCAATAGGCGTAAGCATTACCCCCTAATTTAGATGTGAGAGGAATAAAAGCTATGAAACCTATTATGAAAACGGTTGCAATAATAGGAGCTGGTAATTCTGGGTTAGCGATGGCGGCACATCTAGCTATAGAAGGGAATCTTGTGCATCTATGGAATCGCCGATCACCGACGATAACCCCCTTGCTTGAATCTCCATTTATAAAAGTAGATGGTGTAATTAATGGGGATGCCAAGCTTAAACTAGTGAGTAGTGATATGCAAGAAGTGGTTGAGGGGGCCTCCATCGTTCTGGTAACTACTCCGGCTAATGCGCATGCGGAGATCGCCCGAGTATTAGCCCCCTATGCCACTGCTGAGATGCTTATTGTCCTAAACCCGGGAAGAACTTTTGGCGCCTTGGAGTTTTCCGCCAAACTTAAAGAATACGGCTGTGTTAGTAACCCTTTAGTCATTGAGACCCAGACCATTATCTATACCTGTAGAAAAATCCACGCTAACCAGGTTAGTATCATGGCCTTTAAGCATGACGTGTTTTATTCAGCTATAGATCATAAATTAAACCATAAAATTATGGAACGCTTCCCGGAGTGTTTGCGGCCTTTCTTTATTCCGGCTCCTTCTATGATCGAAACCTCCATAGGCAATGTAGGGATGATCTTACACTGTGCCCCGGTACTTCTAAATAGTGGTTGGATTGAGAGTCCATACACCCAGTTCAAATATTATTACGAAGGCATCACCCCTAGTGTAGCGCGCTTTTTAGAAAAACTGGATCGGGAACGGCTGGAAGTAGCAAGTTTATTAGGCCATCCGGTGGAAAGCACCGCGGCCTGGATGCGGCGTAGCTATGAGGTAGAGGGGAAAAATCTGTATGCATGTATTCAGAACAATCTTGCCTATCAAACGATTGATGCCCCGACGACCCTACAGCACCGCTACATTTTAGAAGATGTCAGCTGCGGGTTAGTCCCCCTGGAAGCCGTAGGCCGGAGTTTAGGCCTGCCCATGCAGATGTGTGGATTAATTATTGATCTAGCCAACGCTATGCTCGAGATGGATTTTAGAAAAAGCGGACGCGCCATCGATATTAGGTCTATACAAGGGGAAATTTAAGAGGCTGCGGCAGCCACAGCATTTCTGTCGAACGGTAAAGGTTTTGGAGAAAGTGTGGCTGGCAGAAATTAATATTGGAATATATGACCCAAAGGGGCAAAGGGGTATAGAGGTATAATTTTTAATACTTCTTACCCCTTTTACTCCTTTTTTGGCCCCGATGTTTGACTTTGTTTGACTTACTTCCCGTTTTACGCCCTACATTCCCCGTTGCACCTTTTTCTTCACCTTTTTCGTTTTCCCCCTAACCCCTCATTCCTCACGCTTTCCTCCTCACTTTCCCCAATTTTTTACATGGAAACGGTTGGCTTACCAATTTTTTTTACTAAATTAAGAAGGAATTTCAAAATTTATATCGAATTAACAATCTTAATCACAAATCGGTAAATTATTGCAACCGGTAAACCCTACCGGTTTAGTATGAGATCCGGTTTTACGTATTGTTTATTTTTATCGGGTATTTAATTGATGTCTCAAAAAGTTTAAGGGAAGATTTTTTCCAAAGCCTTATAAATTTAATATGATCCGAAAGGAGGGCTTCGAAGGGTTAAGGTTAATACCTAATATTAAAAAATAGGAGGTTGGACTAAGACAAATGAGAATAAAAAGGTTGTCATGGCTCACTTTAACCGCATTTTTATTTTCGATCATCCTGCCCATGATGTTCGTTACGCCGCCGGCTGCAGCAGCCACTGGGGCTATTGACACTGTGGCGGATGAGATGGCGTTACTTTTTCCTTATTTAGACCTTAATGATAAGTCCGCACTTGATTACGCAAAGAGTAATCTGAATGATTTTACCGAAACCGATACCCGTTGGGAGGCCATTGTTGATCCCCTTTTGACCGGCCCGGTTAACGACAAGCTCACTGCAGCCGGAAAAACGCCTAAAACGGAACTAATTGGTTTTTTAGCCAATCTAAATGGTATTTATTACACCTATTCTGCGGATAAAGCAGAAATAATCGATAGTTTAGATAACTTCAAAGATCAACATCGGGATTTATTTAAAACCTTATTTGGCGACAGCGTCGCCATCGATGACCTGGCTAATTTCTTAAAAGATACCCGGCAGGCTTTGCCGGCGGTTTTAAAAACTGAACCGGAACAGGCGCATAAATTAATCTTTGGGTCTAATCAAGAACTTATCAATGGGATTCCGGACCTGTTCCTTGCCGCTATGGAAAAAGCACTGCCTAACTACCCGGGTGTGGAGGAAAAACTAACGGAACTGAACTGGCCTCTAGAAGCACTAGTTGACCAGCATCTGGCTCTAGCTAAAGTGGTTGATCCTAGCGGCTTAGCTGATCTAGCTTTTGCCAAGGCTAACGTGCGTTCCCAAGCTAAGGCCTATACGGTTGAAGCTTCGGCCCTGAATGAAGTCGGCCCTACCGGCGTCTTGCTGCCGGCGGCAAACAATATTGCCAATACCACCTATCACAAATTAAAAATTATGGATACTGAAACGACCAGCCTGGTGCAGTGGCAAAGTTCCAATCCAGGTGTAGTTACGGTAGTTACCGATTATGATAATGGCCGAACCTTAAAACTCGTGGCCAAGAGTATTGGGGAAGCAACGATTACCGCTTATCGTGACTATCCAGGTGCTACCGCCAAAAACGATTGGATACTGCGCTTTACCGCTAAAGTTTCACCTGCGGCCAAGGAAATTACCAGCTTTAGTTTTAGCGATCCAGCGGTAAACGGGATCATTAACCAAGGCAGCTTGAGTATTACTTTAATGGTACCTCCCGCAACGGATGTAACCAATTTAGTAGCTACCTTTACTCATTCCCCAAATACAGCGGTCACCGTAGCGGGTACCCCGCAAGTTAGCGGAGTAACGACGAATGACTTTACGCATCCCGTTACATACACCGTAACAGCCTTAGACGACAATACCCAGGTTGATTATCGGGTTTCCGTTATCGGTGCCATTGATGCTACAACCGGTACCGGTTTAACACTTGATAGCGAAACCGAAGGCAGCGTAAAGCTGAGCAATGGCGCCAGCGGTATTCTGCTGGGTAATAACACCGTTGCTGATCTTAGTCAAGGACTAAGTGTGGCTGAGGATAATCAGATTACCGTGGGTGGAGTAGCCAAAGATTTGAACTCTTTCACCAGCGGTAATTTGCATCAAACCGATTTGACCCTGCCTCAAACCGTGGGCGATCAAGAAATAATCGTCAATCAAGCCGTACAACTAAACTCAGGGGTAACTGGTCAGCCGGTTACGCTTATCAATAACGATCTAACGAACGCCAACTTAACCATTCCGGATGCAAGTGCGATTCTAGCTCCGAGTAACTGGGACGGAACTATACAACCGGCCAAAAAAGGCCAAATCGATGCCGATGAAAGTGCGCCTTCAGGGTTTAAGATTGGCGGAACGGTAATTGAAGTCGGTGCGCCGGGCAGTGTACTTCTCTTCGATAAACCGGTCATTATCGTTTTAGAAGGGGTCACCGGTAAAGTAGGTTATCGACCAGCTGGTTCGAAGCAATGGAAAGAAATTCAGCAGTTAGCCGGTGGCACCTATGAGGATCCCATTCCCCCGGCTTTCCCAGGGGAAGCGTATATCTCTAATGGATTTGACACCAAAATTATTACCTGGCATTTAACCGCATTTGCCACATTAGAAACGTATAGCACCGGTGGCGGCGGTGGCGGTGGCGGGGGTGGAACCGCAAGCAAATTCGTCGGGACTACCGTTACTAAAAATGGCGGAACGGTCACGGACAAAGGGGTAAGCGTTACCATTCCAGCTAAAGCCCTTAGCGAAAACATCAAAGTAAAGATTGAAAAAGTGAGTGATATTGAGGGGTTGCCGGTACCGGCTAATAGTCAACTGATCAGCGACGTTTACGAAATAACCAAAGATATGGCCGGTAACTTCGAGGATTTAGTGACCATCACCCTACCTTTTGATAAGACCAAGGTGGATCTCGATCGTTACCACTTAAGCCTCTATTGGTTGAAAGACGTGCGGGAGTGGGTAGAACTAGATAACGTTAAAGTTGATCTAACTAACGCTAAAGTCAGCGGTCAGATAAAACACTTGGCCAAGTTTGCCGTGTTGGCGACCGAAAAAGAAGCCTTACCAGATATTGTCGGACATTGGGCCGAGACTAACATTAAAGCCTTAGTCGCGTCTAACGTTATCACCGGTTATCCGGACGGCACTTTCAAACCTAATAACACGATTACCCGGGCGGAATTTACCACAGCCGTAGTTCGAGCTTTCAACTTAGAAATCGAGAATGGGAAGATATTTAACGACACCGCTAACCACTGGGCAAAAGAATACATCGCCACAGCCGTAGCTAACGGATACGTCAGCGGTTACGATTCCACTACCTTTGGCCCCGACGACTTGATCACGCGGGAGCAAATGGCCGTGCTGATAGTAAACGCTACGAAGCTCCAAGCCGCTAATAGCGCTAAGACCTTTGCCGACGGGTCCGCTATATCCGATTGGGCTAAAGAAGGGGTCGCTATTGCCAGTGGAAACAACTTAATCACCGGCTATCCAGATAACACCTTTAAACCGAAATTCAAGGCTACCCGGGCTGAAGCCGCCACCATCCTCGTTAAGGCCCTGGTACTTATTCAGTAAGCGAAATAAACCTGACAAAATAAGGGATACAACTTAGGCTCCCCCGGGGTGGGCAACCGCCCTGGGGGTCCCACGCTTATAAGATTTAGCAGAAAAAAGGTGATTTAGTAAGTGGAACGTCGCGGATTACAACAGGCTTTAAAAATAGGGGTCACCCTGGTCTTAGCCTTGATAATGGTCCTAAGGGGCCCTTGGCCGGTTGAGCTAACCAAAGCCACCAGTCTAGTTTCTAGTT
>JAAYQE010000264.1 GCA_012519455.1 Syntrophomonadaceae bacterium | reverse complement strand
GTTCTTGTATGTGCAGCTATAGCCACCATCTCTTTTTATTTAGGAGAACAAATACCGTTAGTGGGAGGTCCTGTTTTTGCCCTCTTGATGGGAATAGTGTTAAACCTATTTATAAAATCCCATAAACGGCTTAGTGCAGGAATAAGTTTTACCTCTAAAAGACTGTTGAAATTTGCCATTATCTTGCTGGGTTTCGGTCTGAATATCGGTCAAATCCTGTCCGTGGGCAAAATTTCATTTATAGTCATGATGTTTACCCTCACAGCTGCTTTCGGTTTCGGTTGCTTATTTGGTCGGCTGTTCAACATGAATTGGAAACTATCAAGTCTTATTTCAGCCGGTACCGGTATCTGCGGCGGCTCGGCTATTGCCGCTTTATCGCCGGTTATAGATGCCAAGGACAGCGACATAACTTATGCCATATCGGCCACCTTCATTTTTGACATAGCAATGATTCTCTTGTTCCCCATCATGGGCCAAGCTTTAGGTCTTTCTGATTTAGCATATGGTCTGTGGACAGGAACCGCCGTAAATGACACCTCATCGGTAGTTGCTGCCGGCTATGCCTATTCCAACGCAGCCGGCAACTATGCCACCATTGTTAAATTGACCCGAACTCTGTCCATCATACCCACGGTGATATTGTTTTCGTATATAGCAAAACGAAAGAAGACCAAAGCACTTAGGGACAAAGCGGGATCGAATACAATTGTTAAAGAAAATAAAGTGTCTCTTAAGTCAATCCTGCCGTATTTCATCGCCTTTTTTATTCTGGCAGCGTTAATAAACAGTGTCGGTTTAGTGCCGCCGAAGATAGGTTCCATGATAAAAATCGCCAGTAAGTTTTTAATGATAATGGCCCTGGCAGCCATCGGACTTGGAACAAACCTAGGAGAGATTAAAAACTCGGGTCTGGCGCCCATGCTTCACGGATTTATTATTTCCACTATAGTTGTTATCGTTTCTATAACCGTTCAGATGTTTCTGGGTCAGGTGTAGTATGTCAGTGAGGTTTAACGCCTACAAAACGAGGACACGCCAGGTAAATCTCCTGAAACTTTTTCTTCATTTTTTCTACTTCTCGCTCAATGAACTCTTCACTCTTGTCTTGCTCCACCAGCTGCCGTATTCTTTTATCGATGAGATATTTGACAGCCTGAGCATGGACAGCTTCCGAGAAAACAAGACGCAGTACCCTGCCATGGTGGCCCAAATCTGAAATGGGAAGGATATTGTTATAGGCAATATCCCGCAGGGCTTCCATGAGGCAGACAAAGGTCTCCACGGAAACAGGCCCTATTTCCTCCATATAAACCACCAGTTTCCTGCCAGGGGCCTTCCCTATGACTATATACATCTCTCGGCTATTGATAAAATCCTCAAAATAGCCCAGGGGATCAACAACATATTCTTGCTTCAGCTGGTTGATGATGGTATTAATACCATTTAAACCCCGGCTAGTGGAATCGCCACCAATCACGTTCTGCTTTACAATTACCTCTGACCCATCCCGCATACAGCGAGCCCGATAAACCCTGGTTATATACGGTCCCTCGCTTTTTTCTGCTTCAGGCCGTTCCGGGGATAGAAGCGCCCAAAAAGTGAAATCAGACCCCAAAAACAGCCCCGGCTTAAGCTGCCTTTGGCCGCTGCAAAACGTAAGAAACATAACAAGGTTATCGCAGCAGGCTAAAGGTACAGCAGTCACCTTCCACGGCCGCATCTCCGGCTCCCGTTCCACTGCTGACGGTTGGTCCACCAGCAAAGCTAGATGCCAACGGCCGATCAAGTAACGATGGCACCCAGGCTACCATTTCCACCGCCGCCCGGCCGCATTTTTTTAGCCCCGCCAATTCCAAAGCCAATTCTAATTGTTCCCCAGAAACATCAAAAGAAAGATGACAGTGGTTTTAATTTTTTCGGAGGACGACCCCTACGCCGAGGAAAATCTCTGGCCGGTGTCTCTCCCCATAAATAGCAATTACCGTCAAAGTAGCTAAATGTAGTACAATCATGGCTTACTCCTATCTATTCTATAGCCCACCGCTTTTATCAGGTATCATAGAAAAATGGGTCTCATTATTGCCCTAATTCCCTCTGACAGCGCTTATAGAAAAAATCTCGGCACCGATAGTCCAATATATCCCGTATATGTCCAGCCAAGATGGGGCTCAAGAACGGATGGAGCCCAGCCGCTAGGGAAAATTGCTCATTAACCTCATCGTAGTGAAAGAAACGGCTTTTATTTAAATATCGAACAGGGTTTCTACGGGACAGCGCAGCAAATTCCTTTTCACCCCATAACCGCCAGTTTCTATTGCTTTTACCCGTTAAATCATCTTGGTGGACTGCGTTGTCATGGTAGAAATCCAGCATACTGCGCCCAATCCTGGCTAGGCTAACTTTGGGTACGACACCGTGTAGATCTAAAAATGAAGCCACAGTGGGTATCTTATACGCCTTGACCATCCTGGTCCGCTCGAGGTAGTATAAAAATTCCTCTACTTCGGTATTCAACCATCCAGCTTCTTCACTACAAAGGCTTTTAGTCTGTTTAAGAAACCGTAGCCAGCCCTCCCGTAAAAATTCCCGCATAGGAATATCACTGCTTTCGAACATGTCCACTCGCGTCGGTCTTCGGCCTATTTTAATATCCCGTAATTGGAAAAAATCCAGTTGCATTCTCATCTTCGGTGGGAGGGCTGTGCTCATGTTCAACAACTCCATCATACATAATAGCGATAGCCCTTTGTCAGGCCTTTTACTAATAAACAGTTAGGGTACTGGCACCCACACGCTGTTGGAAGTCCCAGTGCCGGCCACTGTATTTACGGGCGACGCTAAAAACGTCCGGCAGACTAAAGTAGTTGAAAATTCCCCGGGGGAGTCTATCCAACGCAATTTGCGGTGAACACAGAACCTCATGGGCATATAGTTGCAAGATGATGCGGAACTGTTCTTCATTTAGGGGTAGCCTTTCCTCAAAACACCATTTTCCGTTCGAATTTTTCACAACCCCAAAGTTGGACATAGTTCTTAAAAAGGCCCTGGCCGACCTTACTACTACATCCCTTTCCCCGTGGTGGCTGATCATTTTCTCCCTCAGAAATGCGGTATTAATTTCGTCGCCAAAGTCATACAGGCGAAAGAGGTGTTCGGATATTTTTAAGATAATCTCAGTGTTAGCCACTAAATAAAATAAAAAAATGGGTATCATAAATTCATAACCGTAGCGAAGGCTCAGATCCTTTAAAGTCAGCTTATTCCTAACACGGGCACTGTTGTTCTTATCCCTCAAAAAACAACGAAAAAGAACGGTCCGCACCTTCCGTTTCCCCTCTTTTCCGGTTAACTCCCTGGCGATACCCTCAAAAGGCTTGTTGAGCTCGGACATATTTTGACCTGGCTGTGCTAGTAGCAATGTTTCATATATCCAACGAGGATGTAAAGGACGATCAAAACCAATTATGGTAACACCTCTACGCAAGGAACGATCACCTCTTCTAAATGTAAGCCTCCATGGGAAATTGCAGTTTCGCCCAAGCCACCGAACATTCCTCTCCAAGGAGCCAGCACAACGTAACTTTCTCCCAGCACTTCTTTGTTCCGATAAAGAATTAAACTGTCATCTTTCCCCAAAAAATCAAGAGCCAAATGTCTATTGGGGAAAAGGCAAGCCCTTTTTGCCCTTTTGCTGAGCAAATATTTTTCCTGCTTTACCCCTATGCCCTGGGAATAAACACAGCCGTGATCAGCAGTTATAATTACATTAAACCCTTCTGTCAAAAAACGCTCTATAATCTTGTCTAAGTCGGTCTTATGTAGCGAGACCTCTAAATTATGCTGCACCAATGATTTATCTTCGCTTATACTCCTAGTATGATGGGCCAGATCATCAACAAAGTAATATACGATTCCTACATAATCTTTAGCGAAATACTCTAATTTAAGCCGCGGATACCGGTCAAGGAAATATTGAGCATTACCTCGACCCCTGGGCATGTTTTTATTGACATATTCTCGAAAACCTTTGGCTTCTGTAGGCAAATCCAACAAATGCTTCTTGCCGCTAAAAAGTGCCCGCCGTGAAATTTCTGTTACGGTGGGAATGAGAGCAAAGACATGCATTTCTCTAAAGTTGCTGATCCCCTTACTTTTGAAATAATTCTTAAAGCAGAACCATTCCTGAAAGCCCATGCCATCCATACAGACAAGCGCCAGTTTTTTAGCCCCCTGGTGTTTACAAAAGGGCAGCACTCTGTCAATTGTTACTGGTTCGGTTAGGATGCTGTGATAGAAAAGGTCTCTGTACTGGTTTACGATAAAAGAAGTAAACTCCTTTGCCAGCTTTGTTTCTAAATTTTTAAGATCTGTCTCCACTGTCGCCAAGGAAGTATCGTTATTGTAGACGGCACGGTAAAATAATCTATCTTTCATGTAGCTCAATTTTCCCCAAAGATAGGCTATTTCCCCCCAGACAATCGTCCCTGCCTGTAACAGTTGTTCAACCTCGTTGGCCATGCTATAAATTCCAGCAACGTCTCTCTCCTTGGATTCTACCCCACTTTCCGCCGTGTCTGGCGGATCGGAGACTAGATCTGTATCTCTCCAGTGTATAATTTCTGATGTTTGTTCTATATCAAAAGGTAAATATGATACTTCGGGCAGTTTAATGATCAGTGTCCGTGAATCGGCACTTTTTCTCAAGAAGGCCCTAAGCCCCATTTCGGACTCGTAAAAATGCACAGCAAAATGCTGCTTCAGAGCCGCTGCTACTTCAGGGCGCAGACTGAAACGAGAATTATCAACAACAATAATCCTCACGCTGTAAGAATCGATAAGTTTGTTTATTAACGGTTTAAACCATTCGTGCCGCATTAGCAAAACTCCACATAGGCGATTTGTAAACAATCCAATACCGGTACCAATAGTTTTCTTCGGCTATGTTTTACCGACATAGCCTCTTTTTCCTGTTCTAGTTCCTTTAGCTTGCTTTCCCGGATATTTTCAATGGCTATTTTACCAATTGACCGTTGTTTGCTGCTGTAGTATTTGTTCATTTTCTCTTGTTCCTCAGTAACCTTGGCAAACATTTCGCTTTGATAACTCGAAAAAATGGTTTCTGCCCTTTCCTCTGTCCACCTTTTGACCTTCTGATAGGCATCCTTAAAACCTATCTTCTTCGCTTTACCGGCAATACTCTTTGTTTTTAGTTCAGCCACATCGGAGAATAGTTGTGAGATTCTATAGTTTGTCTGACCGTTACTATCCACAAAACTGGTGATTATCTCCACCCGGGACGCATCGATGTTGTTTGTAATAGTGAGTTTAAAAACAAATAAATACCCGAAAGTGCCGGCAAAGGAAGGATGCTTAATTAGTAATTTAGCCGTTTGAGAGGTACGCAGTTTTCCCTCAAGTTGCCGCATCAATCCTTTCATATAGGCATGGTTAAAACTGATCAGCTGGGCGTTATCATGATCCAGGGCTAATTGCTGGTCAAAATACACATTTGACAGTCGCTTTCCTGTATTCGGGTCATCAAAATAATAAACGTCTTTTTTGCCTTTATAGGGGCAAAGTTTTTTATTATGGAGTTTAAGATATTGGGTCAAGATAGCGCGGGCATTCTTCTGCAGCCTTTCCAATTCCCACCTGGATACCCCTTGATCCCGCTGCAGTTCGCTAAAGGGGATGGTCAGTTCACCTTGGCGGATAATATCCCGGGCTTTCTGATAGATCTTTTGTCCGATTTTATCGAGTTCCTTCTCATCTGCCTTAAGTCTTCTTACGGCATCGATATATATTTTTTCAAAATCGAATTCATCCTCCATGGTGCTCAAAATGTCAGATAACTTGTCTTCCCCGTCGTTAAACTCCCGCTTTACCTTTTCTAACTTGGCTTCGATCACATCGCGGACCTTTTGTTCCACGGTATTTTTGAGCTGGAAATTGATAATTTTAACATCATGCTTTTGGCCAATGCGATCGATCCGCCCTATTCTCTGTTCCAACCGCATAGGGTTCCAGGGAAGATCGTAATTAATCATAACGCGACAAAATTGTAGGTTTATGCCTTCGCCGCCGGCATCGGTAGAAACTAAAAACTGAGCCTGGTTTTTGAAATACTCCTTTTGGTCTTCTTTTTCCTGCGGGGTCATGGAGCCATTAATCAGAGCGACTTCATACCCAAGGCCCT
>JAAYQE010000225.1 GCA_012519455.1 Syntrophomonadaceae bacterium | reverse complement strand
GTTAGAATCGTCACCATCGACATCCATTGGCTGAAGGGAGGCATGGGTAGATTCCAACGGTAAGTGGATATCCCGGATACTTGTGCCCAGTAGTAGGCCAGGATTAATTCAACGGCCAGCAGCGGGACGATAATGAGTAAATAGTTAAAAAATTTTCCCAGTAACAGATTTAATCGGGAAACCGGTTTGGATAAAACTAATTCTAGGGTACCCCTTTCTTTCTCTCCGACTACTGAATCCATAGCGGCAAAGATGCCGATTAGGGGGCATAATACGGCGAATAACTCAAAAAAGGGATCCAAGACGTTTTTTGAGTTGGCGGTAGGCCCAACCTCGGTATAGAGGGCCATCAGAATTCCGCCAAAGATTAACATGATCAAAAAAACCAGTTTAAAGTTGCGTTTGTGTTCCTGGAACTCTTTCTGTAATACGGCTAAAGCTTTCATGAGTTTTTACGGCTCCTTCTTTGCTGCTTTGTTATCTTTTATTTACGTAATCCTGCTGGTTCTGCCGGAGTAGCAGCTATTGAATTCATTTTATCAGATTTTTTGCCATTCTAAAGAAATATCGGTAAGAATATTGAGATACGGAGACTGTTGACAAAACCAACGCCAACAGTCTTTTGTGTTATAATACAAAGAAATATTTAGAATAAATAGGATAATCATAATAATAGAGCAGTAAAGTAAAAAGGATGAGCCAATCAATACCGCCCTGGCCGAGGCTCTGGCCAAATTGAAACTATAGCGAAAACATTTTGAGGGTTAATCGTGGAACTTTTTATAAAGACGGCTACCGTATTTGGAATCGGAATAATTGAGTTGTGGGCAGCCATCCCGGCCGGGATGGCGTTTGGGCTTCATCCTTTATTAAACGGAGTCGTATCTGCTCTGGGGACCATGCTGGGGACACTACTTGTTGTGTTACTCGGGGACCGTCTTCGGACGTGGTTAATCGAACGTCGCGGTCCCGGAAAAGAGCGGGAAAAAAATTCTCGGATCTATCGAATTTGGGAACGTTATGGGGTCGTCGGGTTAGGCTTATTGGCGCCGCTTATAACCGGGGCTCCCCTAGGGGCCGCTATAGGAATAACCTTGGGAGCATCCCCTCGACGCCTTATGTTTTGGTGTATTATTGGGATTGTTCTGTGGGCTCTTATCTTAACCCTAATCGGTACGCTAGGGGTAGCTGTTTTTGGTTCTTAAATATTGTCATTGCCGTGGTTGGAGGACCCATTATTGGATTTTTGATAAGTTTTATTTATCTCCGTTTAATTAAATAGAAAAACATACCTACATATTACTACCAAAATAATTAAGGCGATTCTACGCATAGTCGGGGGTTCGCCCTTTTTTATTTACGTGGCATTTTTATTCTTAGGCCTTCGGGGTTTATCTTTAACTTTTTCGTTTTTCAAACGTAGATGGGTTAAAGGAGGGAGGCCATGGAACGAAAAACATTGGATGATATTTACCGGTTCTATATGTTGGATATTTATCGTTACCTGTACTCCCTCTGTCATAATCATTACCTGGCCGAGGATCTTTTGCAGGAGACATTTTATCGGGCTTACCTACACCTGGAGGATTGTCGTGGAGAAAAGGTAAAACCCTGGCTTTTTCGAGTTGCTTATAATGCTTTTATTGATGTTATGCGACAACAGAAACGCCGCAATTTAACGACG
>JAAYQE010000224.1 GCA_012519455.1 Syntrophomonadaceae bacterium | reverse complement strand
TAGGCTTATTAAGGTTCCTTTTGTAGGTATGCCAGTTGAAATCGATCAACTGGGAAGGGGAAAAATTACTAAATTAATCGGGAAGAACGCTCTCGTAGCCGTAGATGTTTTAGATGGTCGTCAAATTGAATGGCCGGTTAGCAGTATTAAGCCGATCTTGGTTAAGGATCAGGTAAGATTTGATACCGTTGTTCAGCCAAGGGTCCCGGTTAAAACTGTTAAGAATGACAAAATAAGTACGTTAAATAGAGCGCTTGAATCTTTGCGATTTGGACTAGTCCCGGAGCAATATATAGAAGAACTAACCCTGGGGATTGAGGAACTTAATACTTGGGCTCAAACCTGTTTTGCCAGGATTATGTTTAATCCAAGGTGTGGGTTTGAGGTGAATGGCCCATATGGTACGGGTAAAAGCCACACCCTGGCCCTCATCAGATATCTGGCCCGAAAAAAAGGCTTGTTGACGGCTAGGGTGGAGGTTGATGGCCAGAATGTCAGTTTATCCAATCCCGCACCATTATTATATAGTCTATGGAATTCCCTTGCGGAAAACGATCTTGAATCTGAAAACCCTTTGTTAAATTTATATGTGAAGGTAATCAAAAGGGGGAATATCCCTACTTCAGTAATCAACGAAGATTATGATCGAATTCAAAATAACATCGAAACAATTCATACCCTTATGCGAACAGGATATTTAGACAAATATACTCATGTCGTAGATGCTGTAATATCTAGCAGTAATGAGTTTACCGGCCGGCAAGCAGTTAAAATAATAACTACTGAACCTAATCTCGACCGTTCTCAGATTAAGCTTGACAATATGATTGGGCATCGAGTTAAAGAAAGACCTTACGATTTTATTGAATCCCTAGCCGGACATGCAATGCTTGCTAAACTAGCTGGTTATAAGGGTTTAGTTGTAACAATTGATGAATTCGAAACGGAGCATAAAGATAAAAAAAATTTAGTACGGGTTGAATAAACTTTAGCTTCACTAAATAATTATTTTAATGGAAAAACAAGATATAGGAAGGCCCCTTTAGGGTTATTCTTTGCTACTATTGATCAAGGCGGGTTACAAGGTGATCCTATTGTTGAAAATTATATTGCTTTAGATGCGCAAAGCCGGTATCGGTTAAAAGAGTGGGGTAGCGAACAAAGAATAAATTTAGCTGAGCGGATCCACAAAATGTATTGTGAAGCTTATACCCTGAGTTGCCAATATAATAGAAATTTAGCGGCTTCCGTTGAGGGGTTAATAGCGAGCAAGATTGAGAAAGATAGTGGATTGATTCGCGCGTTTATTAAATGCTATGTAGGAATGTTAGATATAGAATATGGACCACCTGGGGGTAAATATTTACCATGAATAGTTTAAAAAAAGATCGAGAAATTGCTAGTCTTCTGACTCGAGGATGGCCGGCTTTTTTTGAAATATACGGGCGCTTAACCTCCGTTCAACGGGAAGTAATACCCCTTATATATGAAGGTTACGATGTACTGGTGTGTTCAGCAACCGCGAGTGGAAAAACTGAAGCGGCTTGTGCCCCCCTAATTGAAAGATTTATTGACATAAATGCACCGTGGACCATTCTTTACATATCTCCAACAAGAGCACTGGTGAATGATTTGTACGAAAGACTTTATACCCCATTATCCAAACTTAATTTAAGTTTGATTAGACGTACTGGGGACCATGCTACGAAACTGAATCGAATTCCCCATGTGTTAATAACCACACCAGAGTCTTTTGATAGTATTATCTGTCGCGGAAGGATAAAGGGCAATATGTATGGTCATGTACTAGCCAGAGTACAAGCGGTAGTTCTCGATGAAATACATCTACTTTATGGAACATCAAGAGGAGAACAGGTGCGGTGGCTCCTTAAAAGATTGAGACGTCTGAAAAACCAGGCGGCTAAATCAGGATGGTCTTCTAGTAACCGGATGCAAATAATTGGTTTAAGCGCCACGGTTGCGCAACCGGAAAAAGTAGTACAGGCCTTTATGCCAGAAGGTCTAGTGCTGGCTATTCCCGGTAAAAGGGAAATCATCGTAGCGGATAAGGCTATTCACCCGGTTGAGATCGCCCTTCCTCGTTATATAAAAAGTCTTGAACAGCCTGAAAAAATACTCGTTTTTTCCAATACACGAAAACGGGTGGATAATTTAACTGTAAAACTAAGAAAGTCCTTAAAGCAGCACGGATCTAAGGTGCTAGCCCATCATGGCAGTTTGAGTAAGCGAGTTCGGGAAGAGGTGGAAGAAGACATAAAAAAAAGTGCAAAAATAGTTGCTTGTGCCACTTCTACCCTAGAGATCGGTATTGATATCGGAGATATAGATTTAATTGTTTTAGATGGGCCGGCCCCTGATGTCCCGGCGCTATTACAGCGGATTGGACGTGGTAATAGGAAGACCGATTTAACCCGGGTTTTACTTTGTGCTGATAACGCACAAGATGCTTTTATTCAAAAAGCAATGATAGAGGCAGCGATTAATGGGTGGATGTGTGCACCAGACAGTGGCCCTAATTATAGTGTAGCTTTACAACAAATAGCATCATATATTTTTCAAGCTCCCGGTCGTTCTAGAAGGAGGAGGCTTGTTGAAGGGTTTATTAATTCTTGTACTATTCCAGAGTTGGCAGATAACATTATAGAGATTATGAAACAGACGGATGAGCTTATTGAAGATAAAGCGGGAGTTCGTCTCGGTGAATATTGGTTGAACAAGACATCTAGTGGAGACATTCACTGTAATATAGATGCTATTCGTGGCTATAATGTAATTGAGGAAACAACGGGAAATAAGATTGCTACAGGGGTTAGGTATGCACACGGTAAAGGGTTAAGAACGGGCGGAAATTTATTACAAATAAAGCGTTTTAAAGACTATAAAATTGTAGTAAGGGAAACCAAGAATGAGAGTTCAGCTGCTGGACAATGGGGATACACTGGTAAAAAGGCATTTAAAAATTCATCACAGGCAAAGGCAGTAAGAAAATATCTAGGGATTGAAGATACTATTTGGCCTGTTTATAAAAGAGCCGATTGTATTCAGGTTTTCCATCTAGGGGGGACGGTACGACAAACAATAATTGAAGCCATGGCTAAGATGATTGGTGTAAGGGATAATATTGTAGATATAAATCAGTTTTATTTTGTATTAGGTCCACCGATAGCAAAAAAGCCCGCTTGGTTCGATCATCTTCGCCCTGCTAATTTTGAGTTATTTATTATGAATGAGATCGGGTGGTTTGAAAGAAAATTATGTAGACCTGACGCTAATACCAGACTACCACTTAAAATTCGGTTTAGAGAAGTAAAGGGTTGGTTGAATTTAAATGTAGAAATGTCGGTAATTAGAGAATCGAAATGGATAACCGTTAGTAATAATGATTTATACAAGGAATTATCAATTTTTTATGAATAGGGATTTGGGACTTAGTTACAATAATTAAATTTAAGGAGTAAATTACAGTGCCGGTTTTTTTCTATAAGGCCCGGGATGTTAGGGGACAGAAAGTGACCGATACCCTTGAGGCTGAATCGCCGGAGATAGTAGTAGAACAACTTTGGCAGCAAGG
>JAAYQE010000223.1 GCA_012519455.1 Syntrophomonadaceae bacterium | reverse complement strand
CTTTATATGTGATGCCCCTCCATTTCTTTACCATTTTGAGGCAGGTTGTATAGCTGTTTGGTAATTCACTATACATACGTGCATTTTCTGCTAACATTCTTGCTAATAAGGCTTTTTGTTTTTCCGGTTTAGCATGCTGATAACCTTTCCCGTAAACAATATCAAAACTTATGATTGCGGCTTCATCCCGGTTTAGAAAACATTCCCGGTGGTATCTCTCCCGAACACCGGCCCTAACTGATAAGTCAAATATTAAACAACATTCGTCCATATGTGTTCGGGCATAATCGGTTAGTTCGATCTCCCCGAATAAATTCTGTGCCACATATTTGGGGTGGTTTAGTACAAAATGGGCGTCTACATACAGATAGCTGCCATCTTTCACTAAGGGGATTAATTCCGCATTGGTTATGCTCTGGATTGCCGCATCTTCCGCACCGATGGAAAAGGTCTGGTTTTTTAGAAGCGCACCTTTTTTAAAGCTATGGGGTTTAACATAACGTCCGTCTATGTAGGTGAAGGTACCGATGGCTTCTTCATACCCGGCGTCAATCATGCGGATTTTAGCAGCCTGGCGGGAGACACCGAAGAATGTGCCCAATGCTACGATAACCGGTTCTATTACATCTATTAGTTCAGTTGTTCCAAGTTCCTTTTGAAATCGCTTGATGAGCTCAAAGGCTTTAGTCTTAAACATTCCCAAGGGCATTTGGATTCTAGGGGCTAGGGAATTGGCCTGCCATTCCATCCAGTCTGTGGCATCCTTTTCACCGTCTTTAATGCCGCCAACTGTTTCACACCGAATTCTACTGGCGCTGGTGTTATATAGGCGTTCCAGTTCAAAGGCTTTCCGGTGCTTGTCCCAGTGAACGCATTCATGGACGATGGTATTATTGACAGCACCTAGATTGCGCATGAAATACGCCTTGGGGTCAACAAATATTGTCCTCGCCTTGACCGATGTTTTTACTAACTGGTCTGCTTCCGAATCATAGAATTCCGCCTCGGCATCGTGAAAATATATCTGGCCAAAGATGGATAAGTCTTCGGTGATGTCTCGTATTACTACCTCAAGCCCCATCCGCTCGGCTAATTTTGATAGGTCAAGCGGCATTGGTGTTTTTAAGGCCTCCGGATAGTATTTGCGTAGGAAATCCAAAGCAACCTTGTCCAAGTCTTCTTTGTAAATGTATGGCACCAAGGCATCGGAAAGTGGTCTGGGCATTTTCCCCTTTTGGTATGGGGTAATGCTGGTGATCTTAAAATCATCCAGGTTTGAGGCTAGATCCCCGGTGCAGTGGATGGACAGCCATTGATTGCAGATATCGTATTCATCATAATGGTAATCGCCCTCTGTGACCCCAATTTCGGCATCAACCACAACATCAAATTCTATTTTTAAATCCGGCAGATCGCTAACCGACACAAATTTAATGGTCATATCGGACATGGCAACCTCGCCAACTTGATGAATGTTACGCAGGTCTAGATCTAGAGCTTCCCAGTTTTGCTCCACATACTCTTCAGCAGCCGAATAAAGATCATTGAAAAACCGGCTCTTTACATAATCGGTAAAAGAACGATCGCCCGCCACGACATAGCCCCCTTCCCCCATAGGTAAATTATAGCACATATTGTCATTTGCTCAACCTAATGTTTGCAATTGCGAATTTCAATTGCGCCATAACCCTTTTTGTGTTAGTCTTTATAGGCAGCTAAGTGAGGTGGCAACATGAGGACAAGTTATAAAAAGCTATGGAAACTACTGATAGATAGGGATATGTTAAAGAAGGATTTGCGGGAGGCAGCCGGAATTAGTACCGCATCCATGGCCAAGCTGGGCAAAGGTGAAAATGTGACCACTGATGTTTTGGTTAAAATATGTAAGGCCCTGGACTGTAATATTTCTGATATCGTGGAGATTGTGGAGGAATAAAGCTGCCTTCCAAAGGTAGAAACACAAAAGCCGAGTGCGCCCATACTTTAGGGCCAACTCGGCATATTTAATCATTGGGCTAAGCGGATCTTAGTGGGTGAGGGCATTTCCCAATGGTCAGGTTCTGAATATTGCAACATTCTTGTTTGGTATTTTCATCACCGATAAGAACGTTGTAATTCTCCTAATATCATCCGGGCTATGCCAACTAATCTGCCATTTGATTCCATTGCTGTTCCTGTGATATTTTATTATCTCCTTAAAATAAGGGTAGTCCACAACCGATAAAGAATGGCCAATTACCACAATATCTTTAATTCCCTCGAGTGATTTAAAATACTGCTGGTTCGTGACCAAGACATCGTTTGTTTTCTTGGCCGAATTCTCATAATATTCCTCGATCATTCTAACTGTATTATTGATTGCGTCATACCTCATTTGGCTTTTCCAGTTTCCATTGGTGTCATCATTTAAGAAGTATCCCAAATACACCGGGTTGTCGTTGTTATAATAGCGCCCTTTTCTCCCCCTGAGCCGGGGTTTGAATTCCTTTCGGTTTTTGTTGGCATGATACCATTCCTCAAACACTTCATCGGTGTCATGTCCATGTCCAAGCACTAGTTCTACATTCCTATTTCTTCTGTCACCGTGGATGTAAAGGATATTCTCCTGGGGTATTTCATAATTTATTTCCAGAAATTCAGTATAGTTAAAATTGATGTATCTTGAATTATGATTTAGAATGTCTTTAAGCGGTTTTGAACAGCCATTGGCCTTCAGACCATCTATCCATCCCCGGAATCTCTGCGGGAGATCCTGGGTTAAAATGAATACGGGGGATACGGCTGTTTCTTGGGCTGCAAAGAAGTCCGCCGCCGAAAAGTCATCATCATCTTCATCGAGCACACCAAAATCACCAAGTCTATCATCCACCGTACCCAGCATCATTTCTCGATCTAAATAGGCCAGGTTGTTTTCAAAATCACCCCATATATCATCCGCCCGTATGTAGCTCTCTAGTGTAAATCTTAAGATGTTATTTTTACCAATTGTATCCCGGAAATTATAGTAGCTTGATGAAATGCCGTGCATTAAATCAAACCCGTTGCCAATAATGAATAAAGTAGTGTCCGGATTGGGCAAGGTGACTTCTGCCATTTTTATTCGCTTGAAAGGCAAAGTTGATAGGAGTCCTTCCAGTTCCTTTTCCACTTGTATTTGCTCAAATAAACGCCTTCTTTTGTCTCGGCAAGGCTTGCAACGTTTGGGCATTGTTAGCCCCTTGCTTTCATAAAAATCCTTTTCCCCTTCAGTAAAAAATTCCGCACCACAATCCATACATTTTAATAAATATTTTGACATGACGCCCCCTCCTCGGCAATATTTTATCACGAAGGCTAGAATATTTGCTGTATAATTAAGGGCTATCATCCCAGCCAACCAGGTAACCCCAATCAAGCCCACCTGCTAGGCTGCCTACCAATCCCACCCGCCTCAACCCCACGCCAGCCCCTTTCCTTTATACCCGGCGTTCCTGCGCACCCCACCCAATAAAGAAAAGCCCGGGCGATCCGCTTTGGGACCACCCGAGCTTTTAAGTTAGTTGGACGGTTAGAAACTGCACAAAAGGTCGAGTAGAGCGGGGGATCTCACCCCCACCCCCTCACAGATCCGGACGTGAGACTCTCGCCTCATCCGGCTCCTACAGTTCAGCCGTTAGTGAAAACGCTTGCCAGTGTGCAAACAGATTCGGCTCTCGTTTCTTGATATCCCGAACCCACCTGATTGCCTTAGCGGTGCGTCCTTTTAGTTTCTTGTATTTCCATTCAGCCCACTTTGCAAGGCGCAAATCCAACTGTCGGCTTACGACATCTAAAGCCGAACGATGATATCTACCGTAGTAATTGAACCATCCTCTTATTACTGGATTACACCACCGGGCCAATTCTTCAAGAGTCTTCGTGCTCCATAAATGAAGTTTCCAGCTTCTAATCTGTTGGTTTATCTTCCGTATGGCCTTATTACTTACTGCTGGATTGAAGCCTACAAAAAATATTCCCTTCCGGGCGGATTTCCGTACTTGGAAACCACCCGGCCTCTGGTTGGCTATTCAGCTAGCTGGGAACGACACAAAAGAACCGTCCCCCTGTGTTTTCCAAGATGGATAAGTCTTCGGTGATGTCCTGTACCTTTACCTCAAGCCCCATTCGCTCAGCCAATTTTGACGGGTCAAGTGGCATTGGCGTTTTTAAGGCTTCTGGGTAGTATTTGCGCAGGAAATCTACGGCTACCTTGTCCAGATCCTCCTTGTTAATATACGGAACCAGGGCATCGGAGAGAGGCTTGGGCGTCTTTTCCTTTTGGTACGGGGTGATGCTGATAATCTGAAAATCATCCAGGTTTAAGGCTAGATCTCCGATGCAGCGAATGGACAGCCATTGATTACAGATATCGTATTCATCATAATGGTAATCGCCCTCTGTAGCTTCAATTTCAGCATCCACCACAACATCAAATTCTATCTTTAAATCCGGTAGATCATTAACCGACACGAATTTAATGGTCATATCGGACATAGCAATCTCGCCAACCCGATGAATGTTGCGTAGGTCTAAATCAAGACTTTCCCAGTTTTGCTCCACATATTTCTCAGCAGCTGAATAAAGATCATTAAAAAACCGGCTCTTTACATAATCAGTAAAAGAACGATCGCCCGCCATGGCATAGCCCCCCTCCCCCATAGGTAAATTATAGCACATATTGTCGCATGCTCAACCCGATATTTGCAATTGTGAATTCTGATTGCGCTATGGCCCATTTTGTGTTAGTCTTTATGGGCAGCAAGTGAGGTGGCAACATGAGAACAAGTTATAAAAAACTGTGGAAACTCCTGATTGATAGGGATATGTTGAAGAAGGATTTAAGAATGGCTGCCGGAATCAGTACCGCATCCATGGCCAAATTAGGAAAGGGGGAAAATGTGACCACTGATGTCCTGGTTAAAGTATGTAGGGCACTGGACTGTGATATTTCTGATATCGTGGAGATTGTTGAGGATTAAGGTTCCCGGTGCCGTGATATGATAATTAACCAGCCAACCAGGTAAG
>JAAYQE010000245.1 GCA_012519455.1 Syntrophomonadaceae bacterium | reverse complement strand
CTGGGTGCTATGTACAATGGCAATTGCTTTGCTTTAAAGGCGCTACCTGTGCCAGAGAAGGCAACCCCTAGGCAGCCTTCGGCCGAACAATCGAGGACTGCAGTTCGGCCACGCAAGCAGCATAAGCAAGTACTCCTCATGACCTTAATATTGAAATAGAAACATCTTCGGGGAACATCGATTTGGAAATCAAAGGTGAAGATGGCACTGTGTTTTACTCTGAGCAGGATATCCCCTCGTCATCTTTTGTGGTAACAATAACAGGGAAAGTGTTAGCTCGTGTAACTGCACGCAGGCACCGTGGTGGATTTTCGGTAAAATGGTAGACAGCTTATATGCTATGTGTTAAGACCTGCAACTATCGCGCACATATTCCACCACTTTTTTGGTTTTCTAGAGCCCAAGAAAACAGGCGACCGCAGATGGTCGTCCCTGCAGAAGGTCTGTGTTACATAACTACATCCGTATAGGCGGTCTCCAGACATTGTTTGTAATTGTCATACTATGTTATCATTAGTCCAAAGATAGGCTAAATGCTGCCTGGTTAAAGCAGTTTATTGGCCTTACCATCAAGGAGGTCCCTTATATGATGGCCAAGTTTAGGCACCGTTTTCGCTGTTTGGGTTGGGCGTTAATTATGGTCTTGGTTTTCCCTTCGCTTCCCGCGTTAGCCAGCGGGCCATCAGTCCCGGAGCAGAGCGTTACACGGGAAGACTTGAGCCATATCGAACTTTACGAGAGCGACGCTGACCATGCTTCTTTGTTCCCTGGCTACAGTGAAGATGAAAAACTACTGACTGCTCTGCTGGATTGTTACCAACAAGCTATGGCCGCAACGCCAGTACCGTTTCAGTATCCGGACCATCCCAAAGATGCTTTCGAACTTACAGTCTGTCTCCAAATGAACCCTAATACTTTCTTTATATTAAACAACGGCCAAAGAGCCCAGCTGACTATTGCCAAAGAAAAAATACTATTTACCAAACCGGGCGAGGACGATTTCCTTACTATAACTGATCAGGCGTTGACTACCAAGCTGGCATCACGGATAAATGAAGTTTTTCGGGCACAAAGAGTACGGACCATGGGGCGCCTGGTCGTAGAACCGGAAAAAAGAACAGTGCCCATGGGACGCAGCTTTGTGATTAAAGGAGATATGGAACGAAATAACGATAAGATGATGGTATTTCTAACTCCTGCCGGAACATTACCGGACGAGTGGAGCGGCGACTTTTACGCTTCGATAACACATGGCGATATCATTTACCCTTGCCAGGAAGCCGTTTTCTTAGGCCAGGTACCGGTACAATACGGCCGTTATCAGCAGCGGTTCACTATCTCTCCTCGGCTCGGTCGGCGTGTAGATGGGACTTACGGAGCCATTACCCCTGGGGAATGGGAGTTAATTGTTCGCGGCGGCAAAACAAGTGGGATTACTATAGTTTCTACATCAACGTTAACTATTGTGCCCGGCTGTGAGGCCAGCTCGTTGGCACTAGTGGTGGATGGTAAGGAAGTAGTGACCGATGTACCGCCAGAGCTAAGGGATAACCGCCTGTTTGTGCCGGTGCGCGCTTTAGCCGAAGCCCTGGACTGCCAGGTACAATACCAAGCAGAGCAAAAGCGCATCCTAGTAAGTCAGGATCATGGCAAAACAATTAGCCTGGCTGTGCACCCCAGCGCTGATCGCAGCCAAATTAGCCAAGAAATAATCCTGGGTAGCCCCTTACCAATCAAAGAAGGGCGGCTGCTGGCCCCGGTAAGAGCTTTAAGTGAAGCTTTCGGATGTAAGGTTCACTGGGATAAGAATAATAAAGCTGTGTGGGTAAACGGCTAAGCCTAGTAAGAGTAAATCTGCTGAAAAATAATGGGGGCACCTTCGGTGGAAGGTATTTGAATCGTTTTTAAAACAGATACGATGATCCAACGGCTTCTGAAATTACAAGGATTTGCAATGTTGGTCAAGGGTGTCAACAACTCCCATCCCCTTGACACCGACACGTTGCTATAAAATAAACATCCCCTAAAAAGGGGATATGAAAACTTATTATTTCTCAGGCGGGAATGTCAACTAAAGTACCATTTGGGACAATTAATGTTTGACATAAAACCAAAATCCCACACAAAGTAGCAACACTGGGCGGCGTAAAAACCGGCCTTATGTCTATTATAGACTATCAACATAGTCTTTTGCTTCTTTTAGTCTCATTCCTGTAGCTTCTCTTAGCTTTTTTATTGCCTTAACTTTTTGGTTTTCCTCAACAAGTCTTACTAAATCATCTTTCAATTCATCGCTTATATGTTCTCCAGATAGATCAGATAATCCAAGATGCTCTATAATTCTATTTAATTTTGATTCTATCCGTTCTTGATTGCTTTGTAATATATTAATATTCGTATTAAAAATAGTGAGCGCAATAATTATCAAGCCCATGGGTATATATTCCATATTTCTACCTCCATCACTGGCTAAATAAGTTCCATACGTGTCGCCGCATCAGCTAGTATAAACATTCTACAGTTCCCTGTCAACAAAGCGCGACCACCCGATCTTGTCAAGGCACTGTAGGTAAAAAAATCAAAAATATGACTGAACATTTGTGTTCAAAGCAATATTATGGTAAAATGCACTTAAAGGACTGCAGTCAAAAACGAAAGCAGACTATGAGG
>JAAYQE010000222.1 GCA_012519455.1 Syntrophomonadaceae bacterium | reverse complement strand
CGGGACATCAATACAACCGCGGAACCTCCATCATTAATTGAGGAAGCATTACCCGCGGTTATACTACCTCCTTTCTTAAAGGCCGGTGGCAACTTGCTCATCGCTTCAAAATTCAAAGTTTCTCTTGGATTTTCATCGAGAGCAACTATTTTCGTCCCTTTTTTACTGGTGATCTCCACCGGAGCATATTCTTCATTAAATCGACCGGCCTTAATAGCCGCTAGAGCTCTTTGATGGCTTAAGCTAGCCAGTTCGTCCTGTTCTTCTCTACTGATCTGATATTCTTCAGCTAAATTTTCGGCGGTCATACCCATGTGATAGTTCTCTAGGGCACAGATGAATCCATCTTTAAACAATAAATCATGTAAGCCGGTATCGGCTACGCCTAAACGGTAACCTTCTCTCCCCCGACTCAAAGCATATGGAACCTGACTCATACTTTCCATACCGCCGGCGATTACTACCTCACACTTGCCCAGCATAATTTCTTGTACGGCAATTTCAAAAGCTCTTTGCGAAGATCCACAAGCTTGATTTAAAGTCATCGCATAAGCTGGTTCCCATGGAATCCCCAGCATTCCCTGAACCTGACGAGCCGGATTACCACCCTGTCCTTCCGGATAACACATCCCAGCAATAACCTGGTCCACTAATTCCGGCTTTAAGCCAATATTTTGTATAGCTTTTTGGGCCGCGGTATACATCAAGCGCATTGGGGATACATCTTTCAGAGAACCTAAAAAAACACCTATCGGGGTTCGAGCGGCACTAACCAGTACTACTTCCCGGCTCATTAAACCCACACTCCCTCCTATTTCCCTTGAAAAACGGGTTTACGCTTGTCTAAAAAGGCCTTCATTCCTTCGTTTTTATCTACTGTAGAAAAAGTAAGTGCAAAACCCCGGCTTTCAAATTGGGTAGCCGTTAAAAAATCGCTATTCATGGCCACATTTATAGCCTCTTTAGCCAGCCGAATCGCCATTGGCGCCTTATTAGCTATCTTTAGAGCTAATTTTTTAGCAACCGGCCAAAGTTCCGCCGGTTCTACTACTTGATTTACCAAACCAATTTGCTGGGCCGTAGTAGCATCAATAATTCGGCCAGTAAAAATCATTTCTTTAGCCAGAGCAGGACCTACTAAACGGGATAACCTTACGGTTGCACCGGCTCCAGGTACTACCCCCAAATCAACTTCCGGCTGTCCAAAGCGAGCATTAGATGAGGCAAGACGCAAATCACAGGCTAAGGCCAATTCACAACCACCCCCAATAGCCGGTCCGGCGATCATCGCAATCACTGGTTTACTTAGAAACTCTATTTTATTAAATATCTGCTGTACGGTTTTTGAATAATGACCAGCCTCAAAGGAGTCCATTTCCAACATCCCCGGTACATCTCCCCCAGCAGCAAATACCTTTTCACCACCCGTTATAATTACTACTTTTACTTCTGGCTCCTTTTCTGCCTTATCCAGCGCCAAACTAAGTTCATAAACCAATGGATACGAAAAAGCGTTGAGAGACCGTGGATCGTTTAAGGTGATAATGGCCAATGAATCCCTAACCTCATAAAGAATCTTCTCCATATTCAAGCTTATCGCCCCTTTATTGGTTTTTATAATTATAAAAACCTACCGTCGATTTACGACCACATTTTCCGCTGTTAACCATTTCTCGCAGGATTTCGGCCGGTTTATATGCTTCATTACCAGTCATTTCATAAAGTGCATCTAACGCGGATAAAGCTACATCAATACCAGCCATATCGATCATTTCCAAAGGACCCATAGGATGATTCATACCTAATTTCATTGCTTTATCAACGTTCTCTGCTGTAGCTACCTCTGCTTGCACCAAGCGAGCTGCTTCATTGTACATCAGGCAATTAATCCGATTAACCAGAAATCCCGGAATGTCCTTAACGACAACCCCGGTTTTACCTAATGCTTCTACCAGTTTTAGACCTTTTTCCATCGTAACCGCTGAAGTCTTTTCGCCTCTCACCACCTCCACCAAACGCATTACCGGAACCGGACTGAAAAAGTGCATCCCCATAAACCGACTGGGATCCTGTAAGGCTTCGGCCATTTTTGAAATACTTAAAGTAGAGGTATTAGAGATGAGAATAGCTTCTGGATTACAAACTTTATCCAATTGTTTAAATAGCTGCACTTTGGCCTCATAATTTTCGAAGATGGCCTCGATTACAAAATCACATTGACGGACCCTGTCTCCCAAATCCTCTACTAGTTGAATCCGTTTCAAGACCACTTCTTTTTCCTGCGAAGATAGCTTACCTTTATCAACCTTTTTTTGTAAAAAGTTATTAATTGTTTTTTTGGTTTTAGCTAACTGTTCCGGTTTAAAGTCGTACAGTACTACCTCTATTCCTTGTTCGGCTGCTACCTGAGTTATTCCCGTTCCCATCGTTCCTGCCCCAACTACTAACAACTTCATATTCATTAAATTCACCTCCGCAACCTATATTTACCGTTTAATACTGTCGCAAGGTTCATGCCAATTAAATAATGCCGTAAAATTACATAGTTTATGGCTAATAAAAAATACGTGGTGATAGTTTCCACCACGCACTTGGCATTCCTAAACTTAGAAAGTTAGATATATTTCAGAAAATTTGCGATTTTTGCAATAATTACTAACGGTTAAATATTTCACCACCGGTGAAAAATTACACCAATTTTTAGTTATTCCCTAATTAAGTCCATTCGGATACCTTATAGAATCGGGGAT
>JAAYQE010000221.1 GCA_012519455.1 Syntrophomonadaceae bacterium | reverse complement strand
TTTTTAAGTTTATGACTTTAAGCTTTCCCGATTATGTTTCGAAAAAGATCGAAAAAACGATTGAGTTGATTAGTGTTAGTTTTTCATTGATTGTTATATTAATGCCAGCAAGAATATTCACTGTGGTGAATCCTATATTCCAAATTTTCTCGATAATAGTAATTGTTATAATTCTATATATTGTTATTGTTTCAAACTTTAACATCATAGAGCAAGAAGTCTCCCCCCTCTAAGCTACTTTACTCACGTTAGTGGGAGCGTAGGTGGGAGCGTAGGTGGGAGATGAATTGCCGCTTTTTTCTCCGAATAATTCTTGAAAAGTTGACTAAATTATGGTAAAGTATAGTCAGTAGTAGAGATTGAAAATGGAGATAAAACAATGAAATTAGACAATAACAATCATTCAGTATTTCTCTTACATTATCACCTTGTTCTCGTTATAAAATACCGCAGAAAAATAATTGATCCGAATATATCAAATCGGCTCAAAGAAATGTTTGAGTATATATCCCCGAAGTATAACATTACCTTGCAGGAATGGAATCATGATAAAGATCATGTACATATTCTGTTCAAAGCTCATCCCAACACGGAATTGTCAAAATTCATCAACGCCTACAAAAGTGCATCTTCACGCCTGATTAAAAAGGAGTTTCCGCAAATTCGTCAATCTCTTTGGAAAGAACACTTTTGGGCAAGAAGCTTTTGTTTGCTTACTACTGGCGGCGCACCAATTGAAGTCATAAGACGCTATATTGAAAGCCAAGGTGAGAAGTTATGAGGAAAGCCTATAAATATCGCCTTTATCCCAATCATGAACAAGCTGTTCTTATCAATAAAACCTTTGGTTGTGTACGATTTATATATAATAAGATGCTTGCCCATAGGAAGGACATCTATGAGAAGTATAAAGATGATAAGGAAGCACTGAAGCGGCAAAAGTATACAACGCCAGCTGACTATAAGAAAGATTTTGTCTGGTTAAAAGAAGTAGACAGCCTTGCTCTGGCTAATGCTCAATTGAATTTGAACGCTGCCTACAAAAACTTTTTTCGTGATAAATCCGTAGGATTTCCAAAATTCAAAAGTAAACGTAGAAGTAGAAAGTCCTATACAACGAATAATCAGAAAGGAACCATCCGGTTAATCGATGGCAAAACAATTCGATTACCGAAACTAAAAGATGTACGTATAAAGCTTCATCGCCAACTACCCTTGAACTCTACAATTAAATCCGCAACGATCAGCCAGACGCCCACAGGAAAATACTATATATCCATTTTGGTTGAGTATGAAGCGGATCAAAAACAGATAACCCCGAAACAGGAAGCAGTGATCGGTCTGGATTATTCTTCCACGTCCTTATATGTCGATAGCCAGGGTAGCAGTGCCGATTACCCGAGGTATTACCGTAAAGCGGAAGCGAAATTGAAAAAAGAACAACGCAAATTATCGAAAAGAATGAAAGATGGCAAAAACAGAGAAAAACAAAGACAAAAAGTGGCGAGACTCCATGAAAAGGTAGTAAATCAACGCAAAGACTTTTTGCATAAGCAATCAAGGCAGATAACCAATGCTTATGATGCAGTTGCAATCGAGGACTTAAACATGAGGAGTATGGCGCAAGGCTTGAATCTAGGAAAGTCGGTCAATGATAATGGTTATGGTATACTGAAAACCTTTTTAGCGTATAAGCTTGCAGAGCAGGGTAAGCAACTTGTGGTGATTGATAAATGGTATCCTTCAAGCAAACTCTGTCGTTTTTGTAAGACTACAAATAAGGACTTGAGGTTATCAGACCGGATATGGACCTGTAACCATTGTGGCGCAATGCTGGATCGAGATAAAAACGCGGCAATAAACATCAAAGAGGAAGGCTGTCGGATACTTGGCATTGCCTAATAAAAAAATAACTGGATAAATAAAATAATTCGAAAGAACCGTTGGGCAAACGGGGATAGCTTGGTAATTATATCGGCATCAGTCGGTACGTCCCAAGAAGCCCCCACCTCTAGGAGTAAGCTTAGGTGGTGGGAGTATGTCACCTAGAATCGAAAGAACTGGAGAATCTCTTAAGGATAAAACTTAAGTGTTAAAACCAGTTCTTTTTTCATATATATAGTGGTGTAATAATAATAATAGAAAGGGAGGAACATAGAATGGTAGGACATAGCCTTATTGCGGAAAATAGAGAAACTATGACAATCAGTGCAGTAAAGGACGTCCCTCGTTTCAACGAAGAAAACATCTCATTGGCCCTAGAAGAGGGAGGGCTAGAAATCGATGGAACTAATTTGCAGATTGTTAACTTA
>JAAYQE010000220.1 GCA_012519455.1 Syntrophomonadaceae bacterium | reverse complement strand
TGCCGGCTTTACCCTTAACTTATATCGAAGCGTAGGCAGTTTAAGTGATCTTGAGCTGGAACTAAGGGATAATGAAAATAATTTAGTCCCTATTACTGCAGTTTCGCCGGTGGGGAACAGCAATGCAGTTTTTGCCATCAAAGCGGATATTTCCGAATCCAACGCCCCCTTTAGATTAACCAACAATTCTATTTTTTGGCGTATTGTTTCTGAACTGGGTCCCGGCCACATGTCTGAAGGGATAGGATTCCCGGCCAGGGCAAACCTAGAAACTATTGATGAGAACCCACAAAGATTTTATGCATGTGTCTACGACTTAAATAAAGGTTATGCACCGCTTGAAGGGCTTACCGCGGTCGAATTTTCTTTGGAAGATGAATCAGGAAATGCCGTAGGGTTTAATTTTGATGATGAGGAACTCCGCAACCTTGAACCTGAATATGCGCATGAGTATCTTTTCAGCCCCAAGGCGGGGGTATTTTCCGGAACCTACCGCCTGACCTTTACAAAGCCCGGCTATCAGACTGTTACGATAACTTTCAGCATTGAAAAAGTATTAAATGCTGTTACTATTACCGGGGAACCGGAGGTCGGCAAGCAATTAGTAGCTGCACTAACACCCCCAGAAGCGCAGTACGGCGCCGATTACCTATGGCAAAGGGCTGATGCCGCAGAGGGGGAATATGTGGATATTGAGGAGAATGGCGAAGGTTATTGTTATATGTTGGCAGCGGAAGATGAAGGCAAATTCATCAGGGTAATAGCTAGCGGTACAGGTAGGTACAGCGAAAGCGAGCCGGTGATAAGTAAGCCAACGGTGGAAATTGCGCCCGATACTACAGCGCCGGTGTTAAGCAACCCCCAGGCTTTTGAGATAACTGACCGAAGCGCTATCTTAAGCTTTAATTCCTCTGAAGCCGGGCATTTTTATTATCTGGTTTATAGGGAGGATCCAGGAAAAGATTTTCCAAACAAAGAACCAGAAGAAGTCAAAAGCCCTGACAGTACTGGTGGAACAGCGGATGGAGGTGAGGGTGAACGCGGATTTGCGGGTGGCTGGACGATACGCTTGGGCACAGTAGTAGAGCTAGAAGCTGAAACGGTATACAAAGCGTATATTGTGGTCGAAGATGCGGCTGGAAACATCTCTGAAGTGGCAACTATTGAATTTACAACCCTTCCCCAACCAGAGGAGGAAGAGCCCGGGGATGTGGTAGATAAGAACCCCCTTATAAATGCAATCCTGCAAGCACGTCAAAGTTATAATAATGATGAGTTTCTGTATACTTTGGAAAGCTGGGAAGCATTCCAGGCAGCTTTGACTGATGCAGAAAGCGTCAGGGATAAAGGTAATGCAACCCAAAGTGAAATAGATGAAATTTTGGAAGCCCTGGAAGCAGCTATAGAAGGGTTGGAAAAAATTTAAGGTAAATGGGTTTCTGGGGGCGGAAGACAATCTTTTGCCCCCCCCAAAAATCTTAGTTTTTGGCTAAATATTACAGCGGCCGGGGGGTTCTGCATGAGCCGCCCGGCTTTTTTGATAAACTCCCCGCCCTTTCGGGCCGCTAAAAATTTATAAAAATTATCTTATGAGGCAGTAGTTTTCCCCGTGGCGCCGGTTATTGCTTTTTCTGATGACTCTGAATGTTTGCCGGGAAAGGGATGGATTGTTTGAAAAGGATCAGGCAAAGGAATCTATTTTTTGCAGGGGCTACCGGTTTTGGGGCACTACTCAGTATTCTGGTGTATGTTTCCGGCCGGTTGATGCCTGAAATTCAAACATTGATAGCTTTGGCCGTCTGCTTGGTTGCAAGCGCCTTTTTGGCGGCCTTATGGTTAAAGGAATATAAGAAGCTGAAAATAGCGCAGCTAATTGTTGAAAATCAGATTCTGCACGTCTGTCCTGTTGTTGGAAACGGCGCCGGTAAAGCGGCAGAACAAAAAGATATTAAGAACCCGGCGTTGTTTGTTTCCTATTTCGGCATGCTGCTGGACACAGAAGTCATCGAATTTTCTTATAATGGAAAGCAGTTGCGGGCAGTGAAATTTGGCCCTGATTTTATTTCAATTACGTACGGCGCTGTTAAACAAGTACAGACGGTGCGCCTTCCTTGGACGACAGTCAGCCCGGAAGAATTTGAAACAATTATAAAAAAGATCCATTGTGAAACAGGTATTAAACCGGCAATTTTAGATTAAAAAGGCAGGGGCGTCATAGCTGCATCTATGTTACCCCCTGCTCTTTGCTGCCCTGTTCCTGGTTACTTTGATTTGCTAAACAATTCAGTGGTATAATAACCACGAATAAAACTTTTAACAATGTTGCATGAAAAAATAACAATTTACCGGCAGGGCGCCGCCCTGTAAATTTTATTTTCAACCCTGAAACTGAATTTAAATGTGTAAGAGGGTGGATGCAAAGAATGGAAAGCCTGGAAAAAAGGAAGGTTATTTTCTATGTGGTGAGTGTTTATCTGCTTACCTATGCCCTAAACTTATACGTTTATCTGCAGGGGGGCTATGCCTCCCTGGCAGCCCGTTTATTTGTCCCTTTCCAGATGTTTATCCCCGCCCTGGTAGCTGCGGTATTGATCTTAAAAGAAAAAGGCAAATTCAAGGAATACGGCCTGACCTTTGGCGGTTTAAAAAATTATCTGCTGGCCTACCTGCTGGTCATCAGCTATTATCTGATCCATTCTTTGGTCAGCTTTGGGCTGGGGCTCGGCAGGTTTGTGCCGTTGACTGAAGGTTTCAGGCAGTTGGCCCCAGACTTACAGTGGCCGGCCTGGCAAATTGTTTTGATCGTCTTTATCCTGGCCCCGCTGCAGAACCTTATTTTTGGTTTTGGGGAAGAGTTCGGCTGGCGGGGTTATCTTGTTAACAAACTCCTGCCCCGGGGCCTGGGGTATACTATCCTGGTCAGCGGTATTATCTGGGGGCTTTGGCATGCGCCTGTCGTGCTGATGGGTCACAACTTTCCGGAAAACCCCTATGCAGGTGTGGTGGTGATGACCTTAGCAACAATCCCTTTGGGCGCCATATTCCTCTGGTTGCGGCTTAAGTCCGGCAGCGCCGTTGTAGTGGGGTTTGCCCACGGTGTTTTAAATGGCACTGCATTTTTAGGCGGGGCTTTTATGCCTACGGCTTCCCTGCTCTGGGTCAACCCTGTCGGCCTGGTCGGCATCCCCCTGCTTTCCCTGTTTGCTTATTTCATGTTCCGGCTGTTCCCGGTGGAAATGCCTGTGGGTATAAAAAAAGAAAATAAGCGCCCTTAACCTGCCTGTGTGGGAAAGGAAACCGTCTTTCAACAGCCGGTAAACAGCATGAAAATGAAAAACAGCGAACAGTAAGTTCGCTGTTTACCGTACTAACTGCACTAACCGCGATGAAAGCAGGGCCGTTCCCCTGCGCCGTTCCCTATGCTGCGGTGGTATAGGAGGGCATTGCCATTAAGCCCCGATTACCTTGACCAACACTCTTTTTTTTCTGCGCCCATCGAATTCTCCATAAAAAATCTGTTCCCAGGGGCCAAAATCTAACTGGCCTTTGGTAATAGCTACCACTACCTCCCTGCCCATCACCTGCCGCTTAAGGTGGGCATCGGCGTTGTCTTCAAATGTATTGTGAGCATATTGGTCCACTGGTTCATGGGGGGCAAGTTCCTCCAGCCATTTTTTAAAGTCCCCATGCAGCCCCTTTTCGTCGTCGTTAATAAATACACTGGCTGTAATGTGCATGGCGTTGACCAGGCAAAGCCCTTCTTTAACCTGGCTGCGATTTACAATTGCCTGCACCTGGGGTGTGATGTTGATAAATTCCAGCCTGTTTTTTGTTTCAAACCAAAGTTCTTCACGCAGTGATTTCATTTTGGTAAAACCTCCTTATCTAATAGGATTCTACATTACCTATTATACATTACCGGGTAAAACAGGCAGGCCT
>JAAYQE010000219.1 GCA_012519455.1 Syntrophomonadaceae bacterium | reverse complement strand
TTATTAACAAGATGGATATAATCAACAAGATGCTGGCTGTGCGCTATCGTCAGCCTGGGGACACTCCGATCTCCATCAGCTGTATCTATGCGGTGTATATACTCGATGGCCGGTATCCCTGATGCTTTGATGACATCAGTTGCCCATCCTGGTAACCAGTGGTATATAATCGCCTCTATTCCCTGGATTGCTTTGGCTAGTTCCTCCGGGGTATCGGTTCGGGTGTAGGGGAAAGGGCAGGTTCCATGGGGATCATCGAGCCCGCCGGCAACAAAAACCGGGGCTCCCAGCAGCCTAGTGTGCATCTCGATTATCGTCTCCACTCCACCGTGTATCGCGTTTCGTGTAATTATCGCAATCATGCTCTCTGCCTCCTTTAGTATCGGTCGTCCCTACAATATCTGACTAAAAATTACTGGTGCAGGCCCTATACCTACTCGTCATCCTCAAAATTAATTAATCTAAAGGACCTTACCTCACTCAAAAGCTCCCATCCTCATAAAATAATAAAGTACATTTCCAATCTCTGTATGATATGTGATTTAAGATAAAGACGTGTTTGCACTATCATTTACAAAGGATTTTTGAAATAAGAATATATGTAAATTAAAAATAAATGATCAAGGGGAAGTTTAAATGAACAAAGATTTAACCATGGCCTCCAACCTAAGGGATAAAGACTTTACCTTTGAAATGCTTGAGATAGTCAAAATCATAAACGGCCAAAAGCATAAAGCGATAATACTCTATCTTATTCCGGAACATGACCACCCTAAATCGGATTTACTCCAACTCTTGAGGGACATGGCTTCAAGAGGTTATTTGTGTATTTTGTGCAGACCATCGGATTCAGGGGACATCAAGACTTTGGAGCAAAACCTGATTTCAGTTCAGCCTGGGTTTTCTCTCATCCCGGTCTTAAAAAGCCTTTCCGCCATTGTATTAACGACTCAAAATATCACCCCGGGTTGGGCTGAAATTCTACATCATAAATTCCTTTGGTTTCATGCTAATCTGGGTTCTTCTGATGATAATTCGGGGGATATTTTGGATAAAGCAGATCTTATTACATTTTTTCAAACAACCCCGAAGAGCGGAGAGAAGTTTTCCTCTGACAGTAAAAGTCTTTCTCTCAAGCCAGAGGAGGAAAAACAGCTCAACGCAGTTTTTAATGCAGTTTTAATAGAGGAAAAAATTAGGTCTCTCCCGCGAGGCTGGCAAGCTTATGCTAACCTTAACCTTCAGGGGAAGGTTGCCGTGATGACTGCGACCTTCTTAGATTTTGAAGGGGAGTATTTTTATAGTGGGGGGGCCGAACGCTATTTACTTGATTTAGCTAAAATTTGCGAGGAACTCGGAAGTGAGTTGGTCATTTTTCAATATGGAGATTACCCCTGGATGCGGCACTTTAAAAATATCGACATTATATCCTTAAGTCGCTATGAAATAAGAGCGGAAGGCTGGATAGTAAAATGTGCTAAGGAATTTAATAGAGTTTTTTATGAACAAGTTCAAGGGAGGACGGCCCTTAATATTTATTCCGCCTTTTATGAGTCCTGGCCACTGGCGGCCACCCCAAATATAGGGATAAGTCACGGAGTTTCTTGGGATAACCCATATAATGACTTTGATAGCGCGGTTGAATTCTGGCTGATGAATCAACGGTATATTGAAGGGGCTAAAGCCTGCCAAGAACTGGTTTCGGTAGACACCAATTCAGCCAATTGGTTTCAAACTGTGGATTTTGAGCTCGGTCAAAAAATAAAGGTGATTCCGAATTATGTGGATTTGTCCACGTTTAAACCTAAAGAAGATTATCTGGAAAAGAGAGAAAAGATAGTAATTCTTTATCCCCGACAGCTTTATTCGGCCCGGGGGTTATATTTAGTTCTGGAAATTATGGAGGATATTTTAGAAAAATATCCTGAGGTTGAGTTTCATTTCGTGGGTAGAGGGGGAGCGCAAGATATTAATCAAGTTACCGAAAAGCAAAGGAAATGGTCAGAAAGGGTGAAGTATTATTCCCTGTCGATGGATGAAATGCCGCAAGCTTACCAGGCTGCGGATATTTCTCTAATTCCTTCAGTTCACAGTGAAGGCACAAGTTTATCCTGTCTGGAAGCCATGGCCTCCGGTAATGCGGTTATCGCCACCCGCGTTGGTGGATTATCGGACTTAATTATTAATAACTATAATGGTATTTTGATCGTTCCCCGGCCTGAGGAGTTGAAGCAAGCAATAATATATTTATTGGAAAATCAGGAGCAATTAATTTTGTTTAAGAAAAGAAATCTCGAAGTGGCTCAGGCTTTTTCTAAGACTTATTGGGAAAATCGCTGGATGTCCTTAATTAGAAACAAATTGGATAGTATATCTTTAAATAAAATGGCCAAGAGTCGAACCATCGAGATTAAAATCGGAGACAGCCCAGTTGATTATAGTAAATTAGGGGAATTGATAACAACGTTATTAATCCAGGGATGCCTGGTCTATGTCCGCGCTAAGGTAGTCCCTGACCCTAAATTAAGTTTTGCTCGCATTCAATGGCTGGCCCCGGATGCACCATTATTTTCCCCCTGTGATTTGACGATCGAATGGTAAGGAGGATTTAGCGTGAATAAAGGTAACCTAAAGGTACTCTTAGGAAGTCCCATTCATCAAAAAACTGAAATATTAAGAAATTTCTTATTGAGTATTAAGGAGTTAAGCTTAGGTGCATTGCTTAACGTTGACTTTTTCTTTGTTGATGACAATATCGAGGATGGATCGAGCCAGTTACTGGTTCGTTTCGCTGAAGAGACCCCGAATACAATCCTTATGAAAGCCGGAGACCATATACCGTATATATGTAACGAAAGTACCCATATTTGGGAAGAGGAACTCATTTGGAAAGTAGCAAAATTTAAGAATTGCATGATCAAGAGAGCACTGGATGATGATTATAATTTTTTGTTTTTGGTTGATTCTGATTTAGTGTTACACCCAAAAACACTCGAGCATTTAGTTAGTCTTAAAAAAGATATCGTATCCGAAATATTTTGGACGAAATGGGAGCCTGATTTTCCGGAATTACCACAAGTTTGGGTTTCCGACCAATATAACTTATTTAATAGTTCAAGAGGAGAAAGCTTAGCCCACGAGGAGATTTTACAGCGAGTTCAATTATTTTTAAATAGACTGAAAGTGCCAGGGGTTTACCCAGTTGGTGGATTAGGGGCTTGCACACTCATTAGTAAAAAAGCCCTTCGTTCTGGGGTTAATTTTAAGGAAATTTATAATCTTAGTTTTATTGGCGAGGACCGGCATTTTTGCATTCGGGCTGCAGCTCTAGGCTTCGAACTTTTTGTAGATACTCACTATCCGGCCTACCACATTTATCGGCTTTCTGACCTAGATGGTCTTAAAGAGTTTAAAATGAGGATTAACCAACAAGCTAATGGATTCTTCTAGATTTTAATCAAATTTCCATAAAAATGATCATGCTGTAACAATTGTCATATCCGTGCATAAAATAATTATATATCAACTAAATAAGGGGTGATTGAATAATGTCGTTTCCCACCATTCCACGAATTGCCCCAACCATTAGTCTGAGTAGAACTCAAGTTATAAACTTACTGTTAGCCTCTGTAGCCTTGGAAGAGCTGGGATTGGCGCATATTATCAATGCGGAGGGTGAAAAGCTTCAGGCTGTATTAGAAAGATTGCCCGGTTTATCAGTAACAGCCAGTTCCTTTGCGGGTTTAATCTCCATTAACCGTGAGGTAAGGCGGACTTTGCAAACAGCTTTGAAAAGCCAGATGTTACTGCAGTTTAAACTGGAAGAAATCCTTCAAAGTTCCGAAACAGTACCCTCAATTCCAGTGTTTATTGACGCCGGTTCTGCCTGGTCAGTCGGAACTCAATTCGGAAATAACCCAAATTCCGGGTACACGACTTTAATTTGTCCAGATAAAGATAAAACAGTTGTGCTCGGACTAGGGCATAATCATATTGATATTGGAGATGTATACATCCATCGTAATGGTACTATTTTATCAGTAACAATTACCACCGACTCTCCCTATATCATGGATCAAGTGCATCTCTATGTAAGTAATGTTGCCCCAGACAACAGCGCTCCTGGTAGTTTTCCCTACTCACACACCGTTACTGACCCGAATGAATATTTTACGACCTGGACTTTCGATAATATTAATGTAGATAATTGGACCACGATTTACGTGGCCGCTCATGCCCACATTCTTATTCAACAATAGGTATTGACAACTCCCCACGGATAAATCCTGGGTATTCTTGGTTCATCCTGCCCTTACAAGCGGTTCAATATATGTCCAGAAATAGTAATTTGGCTAAAACTTTATGTAAGCTATGTACGGATATTTGTGATGCTTGTGCTAAGGAATGTGAAATGTTTAAGGATCAGCATTGTCAAGAATGCGCGAAGATATGCCGGGAATGTGCTCAAGCCTCTAGGACTATGGCTTCTTAAAAATTAATTATATCTCGGATAATCAAGGATAAAAAATAGGACCGTTTTAATATATTAGAACGGTCCTAAATGTTATTTACCGTCAAAGATCCACTATCTGCATATTTCAACCCACATTCGACATTAATATTCAGCTTCAGCTGACTGCAGTTTATACTTAGCAATGATTTCCTGATCCTCATTTAAAATCTAACCTTAAAGCCTAGTTTTTAGTCAAGCGAGCCATCTTTTTTTAAACGGTTTACATATTAATCCTAACTCTGGTAAAAATAAATTTAGTTTTAATCATTGCCGGGAGGAACAATTATGAAAAATAAATTTGGCGTTGTCACCGTATTTACAATAATTCTTAGTCTTTTTCTTATCGTCGGTATTGTTACTTGGAATATAGGAACAAAATCAAGCCCTACTTTGGCAATATGGAATAAGTTGATTAATTCCGGGCTAAACCAGGATCCACAACGGTCAACAGAACCACCGCTATCCACGGAACTTGAAATGAGTATTTTGGAAAGGCTTAAGGAAGGACAATATACATTTCGCTTCGATACTTTTGGAGATGAAGCCTTTTGGGGAGACACCCTAAAACTTCATCAGGCTATTGCCGGGCAAAATCTTGGTGGGGTAGGGCCGGGGGTGAGTCCCAATACCGCTTTATCGGTTGGTCTAAAGGTTGACTCAGAAGCCCTGCCAGCGAATTTACGGAGGGGACTAGAGGAAGGAAAAGTAGATCTTGACGATCCTGCTTCTACTCTCGTTCTCTTGAAAAATAATGCAGTTGTAGGGGTTACCGGTTTTTTCAATGACCAAGATGAATTAACTTCAATTGGGATTCAATGTGCGCTTTGTCATTCAACAGTAGATAATTCATTTGCCCCAGGAATAGGCAAACGGTTAGACGGCTGGGCTAATCGGGACTTGAACGTAGGGGCAATTATCGGACTTTCTCCAAATCTTAAGGTGATCGCTGACCGCTTAGGAACTAATGTTGATACAGTCAAGAAGGTTCTAGCCAGTTGGGGACCAGGAAAATTTGACGCCGAACTACTAGAAGATGGTAAGGGATTTCGCCCGGATGGGAAGCCGGCCGCCACCCTTCTTCCCCCAGCGTTTGGTCTTTCAGGAATCAATCTTAGTACCTGGACTGGCTGGGGCACGGTAACCTATTGGAATGCTTATGTGGCTAATACCCAGATGATGGGTCAGGGGACTTTTTATGATCCAAGATTATTAAATTCAAAGAAGTATCCGATAGCAGTAAAAACCGGAGACTGGGATATAAAAAACAGCCCAGATTTAATTACTCCAAAACTAGCCGATCTTCATGCATACCAACTTGCCTTAACCGCCCCCAAGCCCCCGGAAAACAGCTATGACCAAGAGGCAGCAGGTCGGGGTGAAATTTTGTTTAATGACAAAGCCAAATGTGCCAGTTGCCATGTACCCCCGCTTTACAGCGAGCCCGGATATGCTATTCATTCACCAGCGGAAATGGGAATTGATAGTTTTCAGGCCCAACGCTCCCCGACTAACGGGTACCGAACCTCACCTTTGCGGGGACTATGGACTCATCAAAAAGGCGGGTTTTTCCATGATGGGCGTTTTGCCGACCTACCGGAGGTAATAAATCACTATGACAAATTACTAAAACTTAATCTAACCGCGGAGGAAAAAACAGATTTGGTTGAATTTCTTAAGTCGATATAATCTCTTCATTTTCATAACTAAATCTGATTAGAAAAGGTATCTCAAAGCAGTGAGATACCTTTTTCCTATCTGAAGCAGTCGAGTTCAGCGAAGCTAGACGAGTTCACTTTTTCGGACGTTAGATCTAAATATTTACCGTAATCTAAATGCGTTCTTTAATTAATTTTAACTTTTGTTCCCGGGATAATTGTTTTATAAAATACTCTCGTTTTAATGCTTCCTCTTTCGTAGCCAATTCTTCACAATATTTTAACTCTACCGGATACCTTGCTTTAGTATATTTGGCCCCTTTCCCTTTATTGTGTGCTAAAATTCTTTTTTGGATATCTGTTGTCCACCCGGTATAGAAAGTGCCATCTTTGCATTCCACAATGTATACATAATTCATAACAAAACCTCTCGGTCTAAAATAACACCATCTGCTCATGATCACCGAGCCGACTTAAGGCGACCGGGTCGTGGTCTTTAAAGAAAGCATGTCGAAT
>JAAYQE010000031.1 GCA_012519455.1 Syntrophomonadaceae bacterium | reverse complement strand
CTGATGGCCTTCTTGTTCCGGAAAGTATCCATTAGTCTATGCGAACGCATTAATTTTAGGGGGTTTCACGGAGTAGAACATAGCTTTGGGAAAGCGAGTACTAGTTGGTTCCAGGGCCATAAATCCTACCCGCTGCCAAAAAGGAACACTGGTTTCCTGCGCTTCAATATTAATGGAAACGTAACCTAGAACTCGAGCCATTTCTATAATCTTATTGACGATTATTTTCCCCTTACCTTGACCTTTCTGTTCTTCGGGTATACATAGAAAATCAATAATTACTACTTGTCTTCCACTATCAAACTCAATCTGCAGTTGAACAAATTTAAAAGCCTGCTGTCCCCTGACCACCGGATTAGTAGTATCCGTCCGCCACCAATAAGCCCGCGTTAAAAAATCTAACTCCTCTTTCTTTCGAACCGGGGTCATCGCAATTGGCGTATTCAGTGTTTGCCGCAGTAATTGCGTTATTTCCTCTAAGTGCGTAGTTAAAGGCAGTAAAGCTCCCGTTGCTATGGACATTCAGAACCCTCCTTTCATATTTTAAGGTATAGAAGGATTCCCCTGACCCAATAACCTACTACCAACCATCTTATAAAATATTATAGCATAAAAATATATTTATAGGCATAATTTTCAAAATTGAACATACAATTTTAAAGTGATTTTTTAAAAAAAATTATCCTTTATTAAAAGACATAAAGCTTATATAATATAGCTAGTTGAATGAGCCGACTTATTGGCGATATTTATTTTGAAGGATACATGAAAATTAATTATACCGGGGAGGGTGTAAAATGAAACTGGCGATTACCTATCATGAAGAATTTGGTTTATCGGGCGATCCCGTCTTAAAACACCGGGTGATCCCTTCTTTCCAAGCTCTACAAAAGATAATTAACGATAAGCAAATAAAAGTATTTACTCCCCAAATTTGTTCTGAACTAATAGATACCGTTAAACAGGTACATACTCCTAGCTACCTGCATGAAGTTAAAAGCAGCGGTTTCTATGAAAATGCTTTATTATCTACAGCTAGTGTTTTGCAAAGCGCCAAACTACTATTGCATAAAACCGTCCAATCTACCTTTGCCTATACCGGATGTGCCGGCCACCATGCCGGACGTTCTAGATTTTGGGGTTATTGTTATCTTAATGATGTCGCCATAACTATTCATAATTTGCGTAAAGAGGGCTTGAAACGATTTTTAATCCTAGATGTAGACCCCCATTTTGGAGATGGGACCCGAGAGTTTTTCCAGGACGATCCCAATGTGATTCATATAAATTTTTGTCAGGCCATGTTTTCTCGGCTAGATACCCAATTTCACAATTATGACTATGCTTTAAGAACCGGTACCGATGAAGAATTTTTAGAAATCCTTGACCGAGCCCTAAATCCCGCTTATGAATTCGAATTAATGATTGTCATCTTTGGTCATGATTCCCATTATCTCGATTATGGAGATTTTCATCTTTGGGACCCCACTTATCCCCTATTAGCGGAAAAAATAAAAAAATATGCCCAAGGCCGTCCCCTATTGTGGGCCCTTAGTGGCGGCAGCCATGTAGGGGTGGCCCAAACGGTTATTCCATCGATAATTGATACTTTGGCCAAATAATACAAAAAACGGCAAAACACTAACCGTAAACCAAAAGAGCCGCGAAATTATAATTTCGCGGCTCTTTCCTTTTAAATTGAAAACCGAAACTTAAACTTCCATAACTATCGGTAGAATCATAGGTCGACGTCGGGTACGTTCATACACAAACTTCCCTAGTACTTCTCTAATATTCGATTTGATGGTTGCCCATTCGGTCACCTGGCGAATCTCACACTTCTCCAAGGCCAAACGCACTCGATCCCGGGACTCTTCGATTAATGCCTCAGATTCCCTTACATAAACAAAACCACGAGATACAATATCGGGTCCGGCCATTACCATACCGGTTTCTTTGTTTATGGTTACCACCACAATCATGATTCCTTCTTCAGATAGCTGTTTGCGATCACGCAGAACAATGTTCCCTACATCGCCTACACCCAAGCCATCTACCAGGACCCGACCGGCGGCCACTCTACCATTCTTATAGCCTTTCTCCCGAGTAAACTCCAGTACCTGTCCATTATCCATAACAAAAATATTTTCCGGCGGTATCCCCACGCACTGAGCCATTTGAGCGTGCTTCTTAAGATGTCTAAATTCTCCATGAATAGGTATAAAGTATTTAGGACGGGTTAAGTTCAGCATTAACTTCAGTTCTTCCTGATTAGCATGGCCCGAAACGTGCATACCAGCCGCAGCCTCGTAAATAACCTCTGCTCCCTGTTTAAATAACAGATCTATGGTACGAGCTACTAGTTTTTCATTACCTGGGATGGGTATAGCCGAGATAACTACCGTATCTCCTGGGACAATCTCGACCCAGCGATGATCAGCCATGGCCATCCGGGTTAAAGCGGACATTGGCTCTCCCTGGCTACCGGTCGTTAGAATTACCAAGCGTTCCGGGGGAAGGCGGTTAATTTCGGCTAAATCAACCAAAACCCCGTTGGGGATCTGTAGATATCCCATCTCGTTAGCAATGCGTACCACATTTTCCATATTCCGGCCAATCACAACCACGCGGCGTTCATATTTTTCCGCCATGGTAATCGCTTGTTGTAAACGATGCACATTAGAAGCAAAGGTAGCAACAATAATCCGACCGTCGGCTTTACGAAAAGTTTCGTCAAAAGATTCACCGACCACTCTCTCCGATCTGGTAAAACCCGGTTTTTCCGCATTAGTACTATCTGAAAGTAGCACCAGTACTCCTTGCTTGCCTAGTTCCGCCAGCTTATGAAAATCCATAACCTCACCGTCAATCGGCGTCTGATCAATTTTAAAATCCCCCGTATGCACCACAATGCCGGCCGGGGTATGGAGCGCAATACCGATAGCATCTGCAATACTGTGACTGACACGAAAAACTTCGATTTTAAAACATCCCAGTTTTATCGTATCCCGGGGTTTAATTACCCGTAAATCCACGTCGGGAAGATCATGTTCCAGTAACTTCTGTTTTAGGATCCCCAAGGACAATCTAGTTCCATAAACCGGTACGGGAAGATCTTTTAAAACGTACGGTAACGCCCCAATATGATCTTCATGACCGTGCGTCAGGATTATAGCCCTTACCAGATCACGATTCTCTTTCAGATAGGTAATGTCGGGTATCACCACATCGATTCCCAGCAACTCGTCCTCTGGGAATTTCAACCCGCAATCAACAACGATAATATCCTGTCCGCTTCGAAACACCGTAAGGTTCTTACCGATTTCACCGAGTCCTCCCAGAGGAATAATATTCAATTTTGAATTATTGGCCAATCTCACCCCTCCTGCTAGTTTCGCTTCCCGTCCATATAACGAAACTAAATATATCTATTAAATTAACCTGAACTTAGCTGCCGCTCAACTTAGTCCATACTTTATCTTCCTCGGGATCAATGGTAATTCTTCGCTTATCCATGGTGCGTATGGCCACCAGGAAACCGTTATTCCGTTCTAAACAAAACAACCCCGGAGCTTCCGGGATACGCAATCAGGTAACACCGAACACTTTCCACAGGCCAATTATACACTGACGCATTCCTGGTTGCAAGTTTAATCAAGCTAAATCAATTGACTTAAATAGAAAAACCGCCTGACGGCGGTTTGTTCGTGACGGTAAATAGATTCCCTGTAGGGCCGAAACGACCTTTTTGATTAATAATCCCTCTATCGCTTCCTCCCTAGGACGATAATAGACCAAAATTACTTAAAGCTACACGAATAGCCTCGGCCTCAACCGGTGAAGCCTCGACCAGCGGCAAACGGGGAGGCCCTACCGGATGTCCTATAAGATTCAGGGCCATCTTCACCGGAATCGGGTTAGTTACTATAAACATGGCCTTATAGAGAGGGAATAGTTTTAAGTGCAAAGACCGAGCCCTTTGCATCTCCCCTCGGACAAAGGCCTGAACCATCTCCTGGATCTCACGTCCGGCAACATGGGAAGCAACGCTAATAATCCCATAAGCGCCTAGCGCTAGCAACGGTAAGGTTAAAGAATCATCACCACTGTACACCACAAAATCATCAGGTAAGAGTCCCATTAACTCAGAAACTTGATCTAGGCTGCCCGAAGCCTCTTTTATGGCTACAATATTGGGTAGTTGCGCCAAACGAGCTACCGTTGAGGGGAGCAGATTAGAAGAGGTACGTCCGGGCACGTTGTAAAGAATAATGGGTAGCTGGGTTTTTTCTGCGACCGCTTGAAAATGTTGGTACATTCCTTCCTGGGTCGGCTTATTGTAATAAGGGGTCACCAGCATTATTCCGTCAACGCCCAGTTTTTCCGCCTTCATAGTAAGCTCAATAGTTGAAGCCGTACTATTCGAACCAGTCCCGGCAATTACCGAAGCTTTACCTTTTACCGCTTCCAAGACAGCCGCATAAAGCTGCAATTTTTCCTCCTGCGTCAAAGTCGGCGATTCACCAGTGGTACCGGTTACTACTAGGCCGTCGGAACCATTATTCACCAGATAAACCGCCAGGTCCCGGGCTTGATCTAGGTCTAAGCGTCCGTCCCTATCCAAGGGGGTCACCATTGCGGTTAATACCCGACCAAAATCCTTCATTTTTTTCACCACCAGTATAAAATTTTAATCATTATACCGTTAATTAAGACATCTTTCCAGGATAAAGCTACGGAAGATCCTAGTTTAATCCTCCCGATCTAATTGAAAAGCTTGATGCAAAACCCTTACCGCTCTTTCCATCTGCGAACGGTCTACCAGACACCAAATAGTAGTATGCGAGTCCGTAGATTGTAAAATAGGGATCTGTTCGCGGCCTAAGGCTTCTACAATGGTCGCCATTACCCCCGGAATCCCGGCCATACCGGCACCAACTACGGATATTTTAGCACAATTGGGCCGAACCTGTGGCTCAAAGTGCAAATTCTTCATAATCTTTACTGCTTTTTCTACCACGGTATCTGCTACGGTAAAAATAGCTACTTCCGGATGGATATTAATAAAATCAACACTAATCCCGGCCCGCGCTAGACTTTGAAAAATTTGCACTAAAGCGGCAGAGACATCTTCCTGGTTGATAGTTATCTGAAGTTGGGTAATCTGAGCGATGTGGGTTATCCCGGTAATCAAACGATCGCTGCGGATATCCACCCCGACCCTAGCCCCATAACTCCCATTACTAACTAGGGTTCCCAGGCCCTCTACAAAAGTCGAACGTACCCGCAGCGGAATATTATTCTGCATGGCCATTTCTACGGCATGAGGGTGAATTACTTTGGCTCCTTGATGGGCTAGATGACAGATCTCGTAATAAGTTACTTGATCCAAAAGTCGAGCCTTTTCCACAATTCGAGGATCAGCCGTCATGATACCCTGTACATCGGTAAAAATATCTACCACTTCCGCCCCAAGGGCGATTCCCAAGGCACAAGCAGTAGTATCGCTGCCGCCCCGGCCTAAGGTGGTAACCTCCCCTTCTTCTGTAACCCCTTGAAAACCAGCCACGATCACGATTTTCTTTAGCTTTAACAATTCTAATATTTTAGTTGGTATCACCCGAAGAACCCGGGCATCCCCAAAATTATTATCGGTTATAATCCCGGCCTCACGGCCCGATAGCACGGTTACGTTATAACCCAACCGTAATAAATGGGCGGCTAGTACCGCACTGGATATTATTTCACCACATGACAAGAGTAAATCCAGTTCACGTTTAGGACAATCTGGATATACTTCCTGCGTTAAATTAATCAGGGTATCCGTAGCATAAGGATCCCCCACACGACCCATTGCCGATACCACCACGACCACCGAAAAACCGTCCTGAAGTGCTTCTTGGATCCGCGCACATACTCTCTCCCGCTGGGTAGCTGTAGCTACCGAGGAGCCGCCAAATTTCTGAACCATAATCCGCACCGTAACCAGCTCCTCTAAGATATAACCTGGAATTGTATGTTTGGCCTTAACGTGGGATAGATTCTTCGCTTCGCTCAGAATGACAGTTTTAATGTCTTATTTTCTTGTTAAGCGACTAAAGCATATTTTCCCGGACTAAAATTTCGGCAATTTGTACCGTATTCGTTGCCGCACCTTTACGAATTTGATCTGCAGCGACCCAAAAATTTAATCCTTTTTCTCGTGAAATATCTTCCCGAATCCGACCGACAAATACTTCATCTGAATAGGCCGTGTCCACCGGCATTGGATACTTATTCTGACTGGGATCATCTAGAACGACGATTCCCGGCGCGCGAGCTAAAATTTCCCGCGCTGTAGCTGCCGTCAATTTTCTCTCCGTCTCGATATTGATCGATTCAGAATGACTGCGAAAAACCGGCACGCGCACCGTTGTAGCGCAGATAGACATTGACGGGGTATGCAAAATTTTTCGGGTTTCATTAACCATTTTCATTTCTTCTTTGGTGTAACCATTAGCTTCAAAGACATCAATATGCGGGATTAAATTAAAGGCGATTTGATGCGTAAAAACTTCCGGTTTAATGGGCTCTCCGGTTATCAACTGTCGCGTCTGCTGCTCCAATTCTTTTAATCCGGCCACGCCGGCGCCTGAAACCGCCTGGTAAGTAGAGACAACGACCCTTTTAATCCCGAAAGCATCATGTAGCGGCTTTAAAGGCACCACCATAATAATAGTAGAACAATTAGGATTAGCAATGATCCCTTGATGCCAACGCACATCTTCCGGATTAACCTCTGGTACCACCAGGGGTACCTTAGGATCCATACGAAAAGTGCTACTGTTATCTACGACCACGGCACCGCGCTTAACCGCCTCTGGTCCCAGCCACCGCACTACTTCTCCGGCAGCAAAAAAAGCCAATTGACAACCTTCAAAAGATTCCGGAGCGGCCCCTTCTACCACCCACTCTTTACCCCGAAAACGGACTACTGAACCAGCTTCTTCTGGGGCAGCCAAGGCCTTAAGTTTACCGATAGGAAAATTTCGTTCCTCTAAGATTTTCAGCATTTCCTGACCAACTGCTCCCGTTGCTCCGACTAATGCTACTGTATATTCTTTCACTAACCATACCTCCTGCAGTTTTGGCTCTCTTGGCCAGCTAAATTTTCTCTATTTTAGCATAACGTTCGAAGAATGAGAAAAAGTAATTTTCAGAACAAGTTAATTACCAAAAAATTTATTGATTTAAGCCGGCGCTATTCGAGGGCTTACCAATACCGGTTGAAGCTGATATCCCTGCAAAGCAGCTATTACGGTATTAACTAATAAATCCAGGTGGGCCATTAACGAATTCGCTTTTTCTAAAGGATTATCTTGCCCGAAGGGAACGAAATAAATGTTTTTCATGTTCAATACCAATCCTAAATTTTTGGCATTTATTCCTAAACCATCATTAGTAGAAATGGCCAGAATAACCGGCCGTAAATTACGCAGATGCGCCTTAGCCGCCATCAGGGCCGGGGTATCCGTAATTCCATTGGCTAATTTAGCTAGGGTATTCCCGGTACAAGGAGCAATAATCATGACATCAAATAGTTTCTGGGGTCCAATTGGTTCTGCTTCCACTATTGACTTGATTACCCGATGCCCGGTTCGCTTTTCTAGTTCTTCTTTCCAATAATCAGCCGTACCAAAACGAGTGTCCGTACAATTTACAGAATAAGATATTATCGGGTAAACCTGGGCTCCCTCCTCATTTAAACGGGTGATTTCCGGTAAAACTTCAGCGATCGTACAATGTGAACCGGTAACCACAAAACCAATTCTTTTGCCCTCCAATCGCATCGAAAACACCTCTCTTCCGGGCATAACTACTTTTAACAAAGCACGGTAGTTACTAACAATATATGAAAAACCCCTCCGGGAGGTGCGACCGCGCTGGACTAAAAATCCGTAAGGTCTAAAAAATTCAGCAGAGGACTGCATCACTTTTCCGGCTCAACCTTTTCCACCCCAGACATAGATGCAACCCGGGCGCGCATTAAGCCAATAAATAACAATAAAACCGGCAGCATATACTCAAAAATTAGGGCAAATCCGGGAAAAATCTTAAATACAGCGTTAAACAAATCGGTCGTATTATGAAAAATGGCCAAGGGTAAAATTATCAATAAAACCCCGATCGGTAAAACCAGGGATTTATAGTCTTGAAGACCAAGCCACTGGGCTAACCCTTGCGTAACACAAAATTGTAACAAAGCAATTTTGCCGTAAAAACTCATTATCCAAAGAATAACCACGAGTATTTTAGCACTAAAAAAGGGGATATATTCGGCTAAAAGAAAAATAGAAAACAGATTACGGCTGGTAGCAGCCGCTCCATCTACGGCAATAACGGTAAGGACATTCAGGGTAACCAGGCCCGCAAGGAGAAAAATAGCGACCCTTGCCCCCTTGAGACCTTCCCGGTAAGTACGAATATAAGGAAACAACATGGCCAATAAAACGATTTCTCCGCGCCACATATGGGGGATAATGGAACTGCGAAGAATAGGCAGCACCCCGGCCTCCCCTACCGGCAGCAGATTCTTCAAATCCATTAAAGGTATGGACATAAGCATAACCACCATAAACAACCCCAGCATCGGCCCCCATACTAAGAGCATGCTCCGGGCAATTACCTCGATTCCGGAATAAGTAGCATAAGTAGTAAGCATGAGAAGCGTCAAAGCCATTATTAACGGCGGGGTAACAGTAAATACTCCGGTACCCAGGTACACTTCAATAAATTCTCGAACTACCACTACGGTTATCCAGCTAAAAAAGACTAAATAGCCTGCTCCGATTAGTTTACCAAGTACCTTGCCTAAAAGCAGAGGTAAATACTCAATTAAGGTTTTTCCCGGATAAAGCTTACCCAGGTGGTATAAGGCATAAATTAGTAGCAGGGTAGCCGGAGTAGCCACAAGCGGAGCCAGCCAGGCGTCATGCCCGGCTACTTTAGTTGCGGCATAGGTCACAAATAATACAGCAGTCGCAGCATCTAAATTTACCAATAGGCAGGTGACCATTAAACCATTGATCTTGTAAGTATCCAGGAAATGCTTCATAAGCTACAGGTTTCCTCCTCAGGACAAAAGTTCCTCCAGATAGCGGGTGACTGGCCCGAAAATCATTTCTAGTCCGGAATTAGGATTAGGCAGACTCCAGTCCAGGCACATTCCATAACCATAGACCATACTAGCTAGCAGCAGAAGGCTAAAAGTGAGCAATTCACCCCACTTCCTTCTTTTGACCAGACCGGGTACCACCCAAACGATAATCCCACCGAACAACAGACTCAGCCACCACACCATGGTTAATCCCTCCGTTAATCCCTGAATACCGGCCGAGAAAACTCTCCCGTGCGGGAAATAATAGATTTTATCTGATACCCTACTTGTACCCGAGGAAAAAAAGCGCCCCACTCCTTTTTCATTTCTTTCCATTCTTGCGGATAATGCCGGTGTACGACCTCGCCAAAGCCAAACACATCCACCCCGTATTCCTGCTGCGCTTTGGTTAGCGCCGCTTCTATCTCTGCCTTAATCACCTCGGCCTGTTCGTCTTCTAACCGACGAAGTACCTCCGGTTTTCCCAAATTCAGTGGCCCCCGGGTTTCTACCACTCTGCTTTCGACTTGCAGGTCTACAATGATATAAATCTGTCCTTCCCGGATATCGGGCCGCAGCTTAGTTTTAGCGTGTAAGATCTGCAGGGTAACCGGCTTTTCGGTTAGGCTATCCATGACCTTGATACTTCTACCGCCTTTAACCTCTCCCCTTAACCATAAAAGACCCCGACTTTCGCGTGGACTTAACCAGCCCACCATTTTATCTTCTCTAAATACCGCGGTCCCGTTCATCTCGATATTCAGGTCCGGTTCTGGAACTAAATCAACTTCTTCTTGCAGTTTAGCTTCGTTGGGAATAAGCCTTACCATACCGGTATAAGGTTGAGTCCCTTCATTTTCCAATAATTCAATAAAATCGCCTACTCGGATGGTGGCAAACTGGTCGGTTAAATTTTGTCTTTTAATCATTTCTAGGATATTCATGGAGGGAATCGGAACTAACCGTCCCGGTTCATCCAATAAAGCGGCCAGGTCTCCCTGGGCTACGGCCAACCAGGCAATGCGCCGGGCCTCCGGGTTACGCTCCATGATGTCTAGCACTTCACCTATCCCTACCTCCCGGGCGTAAGCCTCGGACACCAGCACTAATTCATTAGGGATAAAAAATAGCCTGCGGGGTGATTGCCGGGCCAGATCTCGGATCGCCTCAAATACAGTGTCACTCACAATACTACGATTTCGGTAAGGTTCTTCACTTACGATCGATGTTACCCCTCCACTACTTCTAACCATATGCTTTGGGCTAATACTTTGTACGTATAGCCGCACTCGGCCTTCCGGCGCTCGTTCTACGGCTAGAGCCTGAACAATCTCTAAATCTTCAACTTCGAATCGGTCCCAGCACCCGGTTTGACAGCAACCCAAGCCTAAAAGTAAAAACATGGATAATAGGAAGCGCCTCATTTTTTCGGCCCCCTTTGAGGTGATCCTGGTTGGCTGGGAGAAGGCTGCAAAGCTCGGCCCAAACGTCGCTGATTAAGTTTGGCGATTTCCACCGGTCTTTTGGCCATGGCCCACCAAGGAGCCCGCACTAGGCTGTCTTTAAAATCACTTATATGCAAAGGTGCTAAAGATGACAGATAGGGTACCCCAAAAGAACGCAGTCCAGCTAAGTGGATGACGATAAACAAGATACCCAGCATTAAACCGTACAGTCCCAGAACTCCGGATATAAGCATTAAGGGAAAACGCAACAAACGCAAAGTAATCGCAAAATTAAAAGCCGGCATCGCAAAAGAAGCAATCCCGGTTACAGCTACCACAATGACCATCAAAGGAGAGACTAGCCCGGCCTGAACCGCGGACTGGCCGATCACTAGGGCACCCACAATACTCACTGCTTGTCCCACATTACGGGGTAAACGGGTACCGGCTTCACGTAGAACTTCAAAAGTAAACTCCATAAACAAAGCCTCCAAGAGGGCCGGAAAGGGTACTCCCTCTCGGGCCGCGGCAATACTGATCAAAAGCCGGGTCGGTAGCATTCCCTGATGAAAAGTAGTAACCGCAATATACAAGGAAGGCAAGATTAAAGAAATAATTAAAGCCAGATATCTTAACCAAATAATAGCGGTACCTAACCAAAACCGTTCGTAATAATCTTCTGGGGAGGTTAAAAAAGAAATTATTTGTGCGGGTACAATTAAAACAAAAGGAGTGCCATCGGTAAGAATGGCGACCCGGCCTTCCAGTAAAGCTGCCACCACCCGGTCCGGGCGTTCCGTATGGAGGATTTGCGGGAAAGGGGAATAGGGGTTATCCTCAATAAATTCTTCCAAGTAGCCACTTTCCAGAATCCCGTCAATCTCGATTCGTTCTAACCGGCGCTTTACTTCTAACACCAGATCCGGGGATACTACGCCCTTAAGGTAAGCCAAGCTTACTCCGGTATGGCTAATCTTACCGATTTGTAGATCCTCCAAAACTAAATTAGGACTCCTTAAACGTCGCCGGATTAACGTGGTATTATCCCGCAAGGTCTCGTTAAAACCCTCGCGTGGGCCCCGCACTAAAACCTCTGAATCAGGCTCTCCTATTTCCCGGGATTTCCATCCCTGTACGCTAAGGGTCAAGGCGCGATCCTGCCCCTGGACCAGCAGGGCTACAGCTCCGTATAAAACAGCGGTAACTACTTCCTCCATAGTGTGGGCGGTATGGATTTCGCCAGCCGTCAGAACCGACTCTTTAGCCCATCCCAGTACGTTTTTACCGGGCGGCTCCACGCGCGCCTGCCGGCTTTCCAGGATTAAAGGTTTTAAGATATCACGATTAATTATGGTTTTATCCGTCATCCCGTCCAAAAAAACTAACACCGCTGGGATTGGTTCCCCCACGCCTAACCGAAAAGGACGAAAAACTGCATCCCCACTCGGGCCAAAAATGGCTTTTAAACGCTCCAGGTTTTTTTTTAAACTTCGGGAAATCGGTAGTTGTTTCAATTCGTCCGCATTATATATCTGCCGCTGCCGCTCGGGTGCAACCGGCCGTTTATTTGCAGCTAGAGGTGTGGTTTTCTGCCGCTTAAATCTGCGCAGCACTTTTCTCCACCATTGGCCCATCCACTTCATCTCCTCCATGGTTTGACTCCTGAAACATTTATTATATTGTTTGACAATAAGTAGTTTTAATACCGGGAATGGTAGAAAAGAAGAAAACCACTCCGAAGAGTGGTAATAAAGAAAAAGCTAATTAGCCAATAATTTGGATTTAAGTTGTTTATGTAGTGCGAAAGATCCTACTTTAAAAAATAAAAAACGCTAACCTACCTCAGCGTTTTTTTCCTCTTTATACCGGTCTACCCATCGCGCACAATCATACACTTGATAATCAATATAAAGATCGGCCCCGAATCTCACCTCCACCCCAAACTCGTTAAGGAATCCAGCCTCTATCTCCTCCATTTTATGAAAAAAAATTCCGGTAAGCTCATTATGGGCAAGTTTTAACCTCTCCCTTACACAACACCAGCGGTGACTCTCTAATCGCGCACAAGTACTACAATTCCTCATCACGGCCACCACCCCTTTCGGTGTTCACCTATATTCTTTTTCCCTATATTCATTATATTCTAATTATACTTAATTGTCATTAGCTACTTTAGGCTTCCTGGCCCTGCATGTACATCTAGTCATTCGTTTCACTTCAAAGATACTAATAGTTATCCCGTACTACTGCCAGTCCTGCGGCACATGAAAACCACGGCTTCTACTTGGTCCGGCGCTAACGGACAATCCCCTAGAGCATACCAGTGGACTCCTTCTTTCCCGGTTCGACCGGCCTGGGCCGCAGATAATACTTTTTCTAATCTTTCCGGCCTGGGCACCTCCAAACCTCTGGCTACCACCAAAAGACTATTTAACTCCTCACCGGCTTTGACCGGATCCAAAATGACTTGGTTCCAAGGATAATAATGCTCCTTTACGGTCATATTATCCTGTTCTGATCCCTGGTTAAACTCGCTTCGATAGTATTCCACGCACAGGTCTACATTATCGGGCCAGATATGCCGTAAATCATACATATTAAAACGAACTAAGCCGTACTCATAATAATTAAATAATCCCACCAGCGAATCTAGAATCCGCCCCACCGCTACGGTAGCTTCTTTTCCCGGAGGTAAACCCAGAAATACGGACCGGGATAATCCCCAATCCTTTTTAAACCGGATATAGGCATCCCTAGAGGCAACGGTTATTAAAAGCGTCATTACTTGCGAGCCTTCCGCTAGTTTTTGCCGCCTTAAAATATCTTCCGGGGACCCCACTAGAATAAGCAAATCGCAGGCTTGAATATCTTTTTCCAACGTACGTTCTTTGGGGTCGGGAAGAGCCTTAACTTGCTCCGGTAAGTCCCCATTCAACCAGTAATCTACCCGTCCAAAACGACTGGGAATTCGACCCTGTATTTGCGGCCAGGTTTCTTCCCCCAGTTTTCCTTCCAGGCAGACGAGAATATGGGAGAGAAAAACAGTACAGGACATGGGGGCTACGGATGGCGCCTCTTTTTCCGTTTTAATCAACATACGCCTCCCTCGCTTTCAAACAACCTACATTTAACTTAAAAATAAAAGCAGTAACCTTAACCTTAAACTTAACTGATGCCCTTATAGCTATATTTCTATAAATAGATATTTTCGACCATTACCCTAATCAATCCTGCCGGAATAGGTAAAATGAAGTAGAACCCCACCTCCCACCTTTCCCAGATAAAAAACACCCCGAAGGATGCTTAAATCAGAGGTATATTGTATTGTTAAGCTACGATTAATCCCTATCCTACAGCTCCAGAAACCGCTTCTTTTTCCTGCTTCTGGTTAAGGGCTTCAAGAATTAAACGAGGAATAACCTGGGCTAAAATTTTTCCGGCCGTACGAGGGGCTACCTTTCCCGGTAATCCGGGAGCCAGGATGGCCTTGATCCCCAATTCAGCGGCTGCTTCAAAATCGGTCCCTCCCGGGGTCGAAGCCAGATCCAGGATAAGGACTTCTCGCTTACATCGTATCAGGACCGATCGATCTAGCGCCATGACCGGTACCGTATTAAAAATAATATCCGCTTCCGCTATCTTTTCCATCATCTGTTTAAAAGATACTTCTCGATATCCCATTTCCCAGATACGGGCCAGGTCCGCTGGATTACGGGCACAGACGGTGGTCATCGCCCCTATTCCATTTAACATCCGGGCCAGAGTTTTCCCCACGCGACCAAATCCCAACACCCAAGATTGACTGCCATGAATCGTAATCGGTAAGCTTTCCATAGCAATTTGAATAGCTCCTTCAGCCGAAGGAATCGAATTTAAAATGGCTACTTGATCCATATCCGCCATTTCAATCAGATTAAAACGATACCGGGCAGCCCATTCTTTTAAAAAGGAACGCGCTACCCCGATAAGCACTGGGGTATACGGTGCAATTTGTCGAACAATTTTATCCGTTAGCTTTAAATTATGCGGGGAATACACGGCTCTAATATTCCCAGACTCATCTGTTCCAGGCATAGGCATAATTATAGCCTGGACATCTACAATCGCTTCTTCTACGGTTTCAGCGATATGGGCTTCAGAAAGTTCCGAGCAGGGAGGAAATCCAGCCACCTTAACTTTGGCCCCCATTTTAATCAATTCGGGGATTAGCACCAATTCCCGATCATCCCCGCCTAAAACAGCAATTTGAATACCTTGCAGTATCAATACCATTGCCCCCTTATCGGTTAACCGTAAACTTTTAGGTAATTAATACGTAGCTAAATTGGCTTTATCTTATGAACAGTATATGGTTTTCTTCTTTTAAAGGTGACCGTAAAAATAAAGCCAGAAACCGCAAAGCGATTATCTAGCTAATCAATTTTTCTTAAGATAGGACCGCTGCCATAATTTTATTTTAATGGCGGTATAAAGGTAATAACCCAACCTACCCTCAAAACGACAAATAAAATCAGACCGCCATCCCTTACGTTGAAAGTTAGGTAAAACTTTAATGCTTAATTCTGGCCGATACCCCGGTGTTCTTCCGCGCAAAGCGGTTAAAGCCCCACCCTTAATTCCCCACAAAACCCCAACCGCAAGAGCGGTTTCCATTGGATTATATAAGCCAATTTCCGTCACCCAGCGCAGCTGTTTAAATTTAACCTGCTTTAATAAACCATTTACTAGTCCCGAATAAAAGGCTAAGCGTTTATAGCGATCATGCAAGTTCTGTTTCCTAATTTGCGCCGGTTCTTTACGCGGTTTAATAATTATGGTCAACAGATCCGTAATCAAATCTTCCATTACCGTTGCATGCAACCAACGCCGAGTATAAGGTCCCCACTGCCAATGCCAAGGTCCAAAGGGCAAACCTAACCAAACCGATAACTCCGTCTGCTCCCAATCCTTCCAGTAAGTAACCCGACATTCGAAGGGGAGGACCGCTAAAAAAACTAAGGCCAACAAAACTATTAAGGAAGCAGTCAAAGTGCTGGCATTCATTTTCTCGCACCGCCTTTGCCCTGCTTAATCATTGTATTAATTCCCTATTTTGCCCTTATTTATGCGTATCCTACCAAGGTCAAGGTCTATCCGATATTAAGCTCATTAGTTTGGTGGGGTAGATCTGCCAAACTGTTTAAGCCGAATAGCCGCAAAAATTCCGGGGTCGTACTGTAGAGAATCGGGCGCCCAATCGTTTCCTTACGCCCGGTAGTGTGAATCAATTGTCGTTCCAGGAGTGTAGCCAGTACCCGGTCCGCCTTTACCCCCCGAATTTTTTCGATTTCTGCCCGCGTTATCGGCTGCTGGTAAGCAATAATCGCCAGGCACTCCAAAGCTGCACGGGAAAGTTTACTATTAACTGGTTGTAATAGTTTTTCTACATAAATATGGTACTCTGGCCGGGTACACAGTTGATAGCCTTGAGCAACTTGGACCAGTTGAATACCCCGTCCCTCACCCGCATAAATGACTTGCAATTCCTCCAATAATTCCTGAACTACTTCTTCGCCCAGGTGCGTAACCTTACTTAAAGTAGGTATTGACAAAGGTTCGGAGGCAACAAAAAGCAGGGCCTCGATCGCTGCTCGTCCTTCCTGGCTAAAAAGAACCGACATCGCAAAACCCTCTCACTTTTTTCTTCACCTAACCATCTAACCGAAAAATTTAATTTAACCGCAACTCGATAAAAATAGGCCCAAGTGTTTCCTGCTGGGTAACCTGGATGCGCTGTAAGCGGATTAACTCCAGTAAAGCTAGAAAGGTAATGATCAACCTTTCCCGTGTACGAATACCGGAAAACAAGGCTTCAAAAGATACCGGATTTAAGTCGGACTCTAGACGCTGTATAATATGTTCCATCTGTTTAACTAAGGTGATCTCTTCGCGTGAAACCTCAAGTACCGGTTCGTTTTCCTCTAATCCCAATAAAACTTGCTGCAAAGCCTCGACCAAGGCGGACACGGATATAGCTCCCGAAGGAAGGGACCTCAAATGTCCCTTTGAGAGGGATTCAGGGGCTGGTCGGGTATAAACTTTACCCCACGCTTCTTCTCTATTCCGTAGTACGGCCGCTAATGCTTTAAACTTACGATATTCCGCCAGATGGGTAACCCTACCTTCCCCACTACTCGATGTATCTTCTTCCTCTTCCAAATCTAATTCCGCCTCTTCCTCCCTGAGCCGCACCGGATGAGGTAATACCCGGCGTGCCTTAATTTCCAGTAAAGTTGCCGCCAACTGGACAAATTCACTAGCTTGGTCTATATCCAGTTCCGGTAAGCCGGCTAAATAAGCCAAGTATTGGGCGGTAATCTGGGAGAGAGAAATTTCCTGGATATCGGTTTCCGCTTTTACTACTAGCTGCACTAGTAAATCTAAAGGTCCTTCAAAATGACGGAGCTTTAAATAGCAACTCACTACACTTGCATCGCCTCTCGTATCTGAACTAACATCGCGGCAGCCTCAGTTCGTGCCTTTTGTGCTCCCTCGGCTAATATTTCCCGAACTTCGTTGGGTTTAGCTTCTAAGATCTGCCTTTTCTCCCGAAAAGGCGTTAGGTAGGCGTCGAGTTTTTCCGCCAAATCTTTTTTACAGGCTACACAACCGATCCGTCCCTGCCGGCAATCCTGGCTTATTTGCTCATATTCGCCGGGATTATATAGCTTCTGGTAAGTATATACTACACATACTTCCGGATGACCGGGGTCAGTTTTACGAATCCGAGCCGGATCGGTAACCATCATCTTCACCTTACTTAGAACTTCTTCGGAAGAAGCAGAAATAGCAATATCATTATTATAACTCTTACTCATCTTTCGACCGTCTACTCCGGGCAGCAAGGCTACTTCCGCTAAAAAAGCCTGTGGTTCTAAAAAAATCTCCTTGTTATATATATGGTTAAACCGGCGGGCGATTTCCCGAGCAAATTCTAAATGGGGCAATTGATCCTCACCTACCGGAACCAGATCGGTACGGTAAATCAGAATATCCGCCGCCATTAACACCGGATAACCTAAAAATCCATGCGTAGAGATATCCTTACCCTGGCTGCCCAGTTGAAGCAGCTGATCTTTGTAAGTAGGACAGCGTTCCAACCATCCTAAGGGAGTAATCATGGATAATAGGAGATAAAGTTCCGCGTGTTCCTTAACCTCCGATTGGATAAAGATCGTACTTATATCTGGATCAATTCCTACACTCAACCAATCTAATACCATTTCCCGGGTATTATCATAAAGCAAACCGGTTTCTTCAAAAGCCGTAGTTAAGGCATGCCAGTTAGCCACGAAAAAGAAACAACGATACTTTTCCTGTAACTTAACCCAATTCTCCAACACACTTAAATGGCCTATGTGTAATCTTCCCGTAGGCCGCATGCCACTTACAACTCTTTGGGGATTATGCCTTGGTTGCATCGATCATTTACCCTTCTTTCTCTATTTAATTTATTATTTTAAAACAAAAGACTTAAAATCGCTTGTGCGATAATGGCTGCCGTATTCAAGATAACCCCGGACATAATACTCAATAAAGGGTAAAGTATTTTTCCGATAAAACCAGTGAATATTAGCGCGATTAAAATTAATGGTCCATAACGCTCTAACTGAAGAAAACTATTCGCGGTCTGGGGGGGTAATAAGCCGGCTAAAATTTTAGAACCATCCAGCGGAGGAATAGGAATCAAATTAAAAACGGCTAAAACGATATTGATTTGAATTAACCCCATCAACATTTGTACCGCCATTTGATTGGATAATCCGGCTTGATAACCGCTGGGAAAACTCAGGTAAAAAATCAAAGCCCCGGTAAAAGACAACAAAATATTGGCCAAAGGGCCAGCAATGGATACTAGCGCAACTCCAGCCCGCATATTCCCTTGAAACTGTAAAGGATTGATGGGTACTGGCTTGGCCCAACCAAATCCGGCCAGCATTAACATTAAAAAACCAACTAAATCGATATGCGATAAGGGATTCAAGGTTAAGCGTCCGGCCAAAGTAGCCGTATTATCCCCCAGGTAACCCGCGGCTCGAGCATGGGCATACTCATGAACCGTTAGACCGAGAATTATTCCCGGCAACAATAGCAACCACTGTAACGGATCTGAACTCATTGTTGTACGGCCTCCTCTTTCATCTCCCGGAGGGCTTCAACTAAAGCCAACTCTTCTTCCCGGTTACGCACCTGACCATCCAAGCGCGCACCGTGAATCCGGTCCAAAATCCACTTGAATTTAGGTCCCGGTTTAAGTCCCAGCTTAATTAAATCGCGCCCGTTTATTTCCGGATGCGCCTTAGTTCGAACCTTTAGATAAGTCAATAATTGATTATGCCAGGACCGCGAAGTAGTTAGGACAATCAGATAAATAAAAACCGGTTCGGAACAATTGTATAAAATACGGTGCAAAGTACTCATTTGAATTTGCGCCGGCCGGACTCCCAGTCGCATCAATTTTTCTTCAGCTTCATAGGCCATCTTCAATAGACTAGTTTCCGATCGGGTTAAGCGGTACTTCGAACTGATCTCTTGCACTTTAGCGGACCCGCCTTTATGGAAAAGAATCATCCAATAAATAAGCCAGGTCACTTCTTTAGCCGAAAACTCTTGCTTAGGAAAAACCCGCCGTACTTGTTCCTGAGCTTGGACAACCCTTCCTAACATTCTCCACATCCGATGGTTAAATTCGACCTCCGGTAAAATTTGGGACATTGCCCCTAGTTCAACCAGGCGGCGCATTCCCGATATGGGATTAGGTTCGCTTAAAAGAATCGTTAATTCTTCTTTTACCCGCACGGTAGATAGATCCTTCAAGAAACGCCGATAAATCGCATCTTCTAAAAATTGAAGGGTTTGGTCCTCAATTTGCAATCCATAACGTTGCTCAAAACGAATCGCCCGAATAATCCGCGTTGGATCCTCGACAAAGCTTAAATTATACAGCACCCGAACTAATCCCTGCTGTAAATCCCGACGTCCGCCAAAAAAGTCTACTAAATCGCCAAATTTACTGCTATTCAATTGAATGGCCATCGCGTTGATGGTAAAATCACGACGATACATATCGTGGCGTAGATTAGAACACTCTACCTGGGGAAGCGCAGCCGGGTACTCGTAATACTCTACCCGTGCGGTAGCTATATCTACCCGAAATCCATCTGGTAGGATCACCATAGCCGTTTGAAAACGCTCATGTACCCGTACCTCTCCCCCCATAACGCGGGCTAGTTCCCGAGCAAATTCCGGTCCCTGTCCCTCTACGACCAAATCTACATCTAAATTAGGATACCCTAACCATAGGTCGCGTACAAAGCCGCCCACCACATAAACGGACATCTGTAATTTATCAGCTAAATTACCAGCTACCTCCAATAAATACATAAGGTGCGCAGGTAAAATCCGGGTCATTCTTTCTCGCCAATTTCGATTAAACCATAATTTACCTTCGGCCTCTTTTTCTATTTCTCCTTCTTCTGGACTATCATCATATAGAATTTTATGATCTTCAGGGTAATCCTGACCATGATAAGTACGTAAAATATCGGAACGGGAAACGATACCAATTAAAAGGCCGTTTTCGATTACGGGCAACCGGCCGATATCATGTTTGACCATTAAATACTGTAATTCTGATAAAGGGGTATCCGGAGCTACCGAAATCACCTGACGGGTCATATAGCCTTTAACTGGCGAATGCCCTAATCCGTGCCGGGTTCCTTTATCAATGTCACGCCGGGAGATTACTCCCACTACTTTTCCCTCTTCCTGTACCGGAAGACCAGTATGCCCGTAACGCAGCATAATCTTTTCCGTTTCTTCTAAGGATAGAAACATAGAAACCGTCTTTACCGGGCTGGACATGATATCCCGGGCAACCAGGGGGGGATGAGTTTTTTCCTCTAGAACGCGTTCCATTTCTTCTAAAATCGATTCTAAACTCCGGCCTTTGATCGTCGCCGAAGCAGCCATAGGATGACCCCCTCCACCAAAGACCGTGCATACCTCCCCTACATCTACAGAATCGGTACGACTACGCGCCACAATGTACACCCGATTACCCATTTCTACCATGGTTATCAAAACATCAAAGACATCCAGGTCCCCAAGCTTATGGGTTATAAAATCTAAACTTCCGACAGTTTCCTCATTTTTAGCTGACGCTAAAAGAACATCCACGCCATTAACCATTCGGTGTTGTACCGAAGCTAATAATTGATTAAATAAAGCTTTTTGCTCATCCGTAAAAGACAATTCAATAAAATTGGCGACAATACTTAAATTGGCGCCGTTTTCTAATAAGTAAGCCACCGCCCGTACATCCCGGACCGTGGTGGTCGTGAAAGTAAGACTCCCAGTATCTTCATAGATCCCTAGAGCCAAAACCGTGGCTTCAAACCGGCTTAGTTTTAATCCATTTTGTTGAATCTTCTCGACTAAGAGAGTAACCCCCGCACCTACGGTATCGGTTACTTTGACGGTTGCGGACAATGATTCCACTGCTTCAGGATGGTGGTCATACAAATGAATTTCTGCCGAAGTATTACGAATCCAATTAGCTAATTCCCCTAAGCGCCGGGGACTATTCGTGTCCACTACGATTACCCGTTCCACCTGATCCAGCGGGATTTGTTTTATTCGCTTTACTAGTAAAGAATCTTTATGCAAAGACATAAAACGCTGCACATTACCAGATAACCCACCGACAAAAACCAGCTCCGCGCGGGGATACAGGCGCTGGGCAGCAAGCATACTGGCCAGACCATCAAAATCAAGATGATTATGGGAAACAATAATTTCCATGCCTTTCCCCCAATATTAAATAAAGCTTATCCTTCCTGGTATGCCTGGTATTATAGCATACTTAATATCAGAAAAAAAGTGAATCTGGCCTTCCCGGCTTGACCGGTCCTGATCGCCCTAATATAACCGGATGATAATAAAAACGCCCAGTCTCATCGACTGGTGCGTATTTTACAACTTAACTATTTGTTAATGGCCGCTAGTTTTATTTTTTGCTCTCCCATTAACCTTTCGGGAATGCGGTCGTTACGCAACAAATCTTCATAGGTTTCCCGTTCAACAATAATATCGGCCTGACCTTCTTTAACTAAAACGATCGCTGGACGAGCTAGACGATTATAATTCATCGACATCGAATAATTATAGGCGCCGGTACAAAATACGGCTAAAATATCTCCGGTCATAACTGAGGGCAGCCTAATATCGTGGATTAACATATCCCCTGACTCACAACATTTCCCGGTAATGGATACTAATTCTACCGGGGGTTCAGCAGCCCGATTGGCCAGAATAGCTTCGTAACGGGCCTGGTAAAGAGCGTAGCGCGGATTATCGGACATACCGCCGTCAACCGCTACATACTTACGTACTTGGGGAATCTCCTTGATTGATCCTATGGTGTAAAGGGTAGTTCCGGCTTCCCCCACAATAGACCGGCCGGGCTCAATCATTATCCGGGGTACCTTTATTCCGTTTGCAGCAGCTTTTTCCTGTACCGCTTCCATAACGGCCTGAGCGTAACGGACGATTGTGGCCGGCTGGTCTCCTTCGGCATAGTAAATGCCGAATCCTCCCCCGAGATTCAATTCTTCCACCGTTACTCCCGTTTGCTCTTTAATTTGCCGCACTACTTCCATCATTACTCGGGCCGCGTGACCAAAGGATTCCATTTCAAACACCTGTGAACCGATGTGACAATGAATTCCTTTAAATTGCAAATTAGAAGCAGCCAGACAATGTTTTACGGCTTTTAACGCTTGCCCGTTAGGTACCGTGAAGCCAAATTTAGAATCAATCTGACCGGTCCGAATATACTCGTGCGTATGGGCCTCAACTCCCGGCGTAAGCCTTAACAACACCGAAGCTTTAACCCCCATCTGACCCGCCAGGGTATTGAGAAGGTCCAGTTCATAAAAATTATCCACAATGATGCGTCCTACCCGGTATTCTAAAGCCATACACAATTCATCTTGCTGCTTATTATTCCCATGAAAATAAATCCGTGACGCGGGAAAACGAGCCTTAATCGCTGTGTAAAGTTCTCCCCCAGAAACCACATCTAGGCTTAAGCCCTCTTCCTCAATAATACGGCAGATAGCCATGGTCATAAAAGCTTTACTAGCATAAATGACTTCGGACCCAAAAGCATTCGTGAAGGCCTTACGATACTCGCGGCAGACCCGACGAATTTCTTCCTCATCCATTACATAGAGAGGGGTTCCATAATCTTGGGCCAGTTTAACGGTGTCATAACCACCAATTTCTAAATGGCCCTGTTCATTAATCCGCATGGTTCCGTGCAACTTCACCTGTTTTCCTCCTCTATCCGACACATCCAAACTCTGCGCTCATTTTACTTAAAAAGATAGAGGAAGTCAATTCACCCTAAATAAACCATAATCGCCCCAGTTGTTTAATAATGGATTTTTAAATATTTACGAAAAGCGTCCTGAAAAAGTTCCTCTATAGTCTCCTGGTTAACTTCCCTCCCTGGAAGATATATCTCAGCTTCAGCCTGGTCCTGGCTTGTTTCTGCAGCTCCCATTATGATCCAAGTAAAACTGTCTCCTTTGCTCCATAAAAAAATCTCTTTAAAAGGAAGCTGATTAGTCGCGGTTAGGTTAATTTTTCCCCAACCGCGTGAACAAAGAGGATAGGGTGTAGCTTTAAGCCGGATCATTTCGGTACCAATACTTACCGTCAAAGCTTCGCTATCTTCCACGGCTAAGACCGCGTTTGGATTACGCGACTTTTTTTGTACCGCTTCCGCCATTGCGCGGATCCAGCTAAAAACCTGTTGGCGATATTGGTGATAAGCCGCCCGAGCGCGCTCACTATTACTATAACCGCGTGATTCTAATTCCCGATCCAGATTTCGCGCTAATTGTGCCTTCCACTCTTCTCCCATTCCTAATTCCCCCTGTTCCCCAACGAATGGTCTCAATTTCATTATAGAATAAAGAAATCAAAATGTATGCCGGTAGTATCTGGCATCGACAAATAGAGACGAAACATACAAAAACAGGAAAGCATCACTTTCTTTCCTGTTTTTGTAATAAATAAAACTTATCTCGATTCGTTATTAAATTTGTGGCAAATCCTTTAGACTTTCCTCCACCATCTGGGGAGAATAATCGACATCTTCCAGATCACTGGCTAAAAACCGTTCGTATGAACCCAGATCGAAATGACCGTGTCCGCTTAGAT